>JAGWSG010000218.1 GCA_028876335.1 Acidobacteriota bacterium | reverse complement strand
CGAAAAGCAACTTTTTTGAGAAAGACCGCTGCAGCCCGCTACGCGGTTGCTGGTGACGGCTCAGTGCCCGGTGGTACAAACGCGCCTGTCTCCTGATCTTTGTACTGCAGCTCGTAGAGCTTCCAATAAAGGCCGCGCATGGCCAGCAGCTCCTGATGCGAACCCATCTCGCGCAACTGGCCGCGATGCATGACGAGAATGGCATCCGCGCGTTGCACGGTGGAAAGCCGGTGTGCGATGAGCACCGAGGTACGGCCTTCGACCATCCGCTCCAGCGCGCCGCGGATGCGTAGTTCTGTGTCGGTGTCCACGCTTGAAGTGGCCTCGTCAAGTATGAGGATGCGCGGGTTGTAGGCCAGCGCGCGTGCAAAATTGATCAGCTGTTTCTGTCCGGTGGAAAGTGAGTTGCCGCGTTCGCGTACAGGCTCATTAAACTGCCCGGGCAGAGTTTCAATAAAGTCCAGCACGTTGACGTCGCGTGCGGCGTCGCGCAAGTCGGAGTCCGTGATGGCGTTGTTCTCCATGCGGATGTTGTCTGCAATCGTACCGGTAAAGAGAAACGGATCCTGCAGGACGACGGCGAAGTGTTCGCGCAGCTGTTTCAAATCATGCTCGCGCAGGTCTACTCCATCGATGTAGATGCCACCAGCCGTCACATCATAAAAGCGCATCATCAGGCTGGTGATGGTGGTTTTGCCCGCACCCGTATGGCCCACAATTGCAACCGTCTGTCCCGGCTCAATGGTGAATGAGACGTCTTTCAGAATCCACTCGATGTCCGTCATCGCCGTGAGCGCGGGGCACGGGTCGCCTGTCGCCTTCGCGGCTTCAACTGCTGCGTGCTGCGCTTCAGTGAGCTTTTGATACGTGAACCAAACGCGGCGGAACTCGATGCGATTGCTGTTGTCGCCCGCAACAGTATGCGCCGGGCTCACAATCTCCGGCGCCGTATCCATCAACTTGAAGATGCGCTCGCAGGCCGCCATCGCCGCTTGCAGAATGTTGTACTTGTCGCTGAGGTCCTGAATGGGTCGCCAGAAACGCTGCGAATACATGTTGAAGCTGGCGAGGATGCCGATGGTGACCGAGCCGGCGATGACGCCGAAGCCGCCACGCCAAATGACGAGCGCAATGGCAACGGCGCTGAGCAACTCAACGGCAGGGTAGTAAAGCGCGTAAGCAAAAATCGTGTCCTTGAACGCGATCATGTGCTGGCGGTTGACCACTTCAAAATCGTCGAAGGCACGCTTCTCGCGATTGAACAGCTGTACCACACGCATGCCAGTCACGTGTTCCTGCGTGAAGCTGTTGATACGGGCAATGGCGGAGCGCACGCGGCGATAGCTCTCACGCACACTGTTACGGAAGATGCGTGTGACAAACAGAATGACCGGCAGCACGCTGAAAGCCAGGAGGGCCAGCCACCAGTTGATCTTGAGCATCACGATGGCCATGAACGAGAGCGTGAAGAAGTCGTCCACAATGGCCAGAATTCCGCCGGTAAACATTTCGTTTATGGCATCCACGTCGGACGTGAGGCGCGTGACGAGCCGGCCAACTGCATGCGTGTCAAAGAAGCCCACATGCATGCGCTGCATGTGTCGGAAGATGTCGCGGCGCAGGTCGAACATGATCTTCTGGCCGGTCCATTGCATCAGGTAGGTCTGGATGAACTCGAAGAGATAGGCCAGAATCTGCAGCACAAGATAAATGCCGGCAAGCTGGGTGATGCCACGTACCGGATCTGTGCTGAGATGAACCGTCAGCCAGTCCGCAGAGGCAAATCCGTGCAGCGCGGTCTGCGCGTGGGCTTCTTCACGGCCGGAAGGGAAGTAATGATCGATGCCGACCATGACGAGAAATGGTCCGGCCACATCACTGGAAGATTTGAGTGTGACGGAAATGGCCGAGATGATGGCCTGCAGCCAATACGGACGCAGATATGCTCCCAGCCGACGGATCAGGTGCGAGTCATACACCTTGCCGACCGGGTCGTCGTCAGGTTTGCGCGCGGCCGCCCTGCGTTCGGCGGCAGTCTGCTCGTTCCCGCGTGCGCTGGTCTGTTTGTCTTTCTGGCTTACAGCTTCCGGCATCGATTAGCTCGGTTTCCTCTGCTTATTGTACGAGTTATGGGATGTGCCGGTCTCTGATAAGGATTCAAGTTCATCTAAGTCGCTTAGAGTGTGGGTTTCTCCAGAGAATCCACCGTCACCGGATTACGGCGCACCTGCTTCCACTAAACTCGTAGTGTGAGCTTCCGCGAATTTCTGGGGAATACGGCAACGGTGACGCGCCTGCGCGAGAGCGTGCGCGCGGACCGCTTTCCGCAGGCCATGATTCTTGCCGGGCCGAAGGGCGCTGGCAAATACACGCTGGCGCTGATGCTGGCGCGGGCCGTGAACTGCCTGGAACCGATGGAGTCAGACGGTTTGCCGGATTTTTGTGGACATTGCTCCAACTGCACGCGGCTGGCCGAGGCGGCCAATCTGGACGAGCGTGTGACCGAAGCCCTGGCGGCGCGCGAAGACCTGCGAGAGACCGATAAGAAGGAAACGCGCATCATGGTGCAGACGCATCCTGATGTGCTGATTGTGCCGCCCGATCCACCGCAGCTTTTGATCAAACTCGGCCAGGTGCGGCAGGTGATTCACGCGGTCCATTACCGCCCGCCAAGGGAGGCACGCCGCTCGTTCGCGATTTTTACCACGGCCAACTTTATGAAGGAAGCTGCGAACAGCCTGCTGAAAGTGCTGGAGGAGCCGCCTGCACACGCATCCCTGATTTTGCTGGCGGAGAATCCGCAGGAGCTGCTGCCGACCATTCGTTCGCGTGCGGTGATACATCGGCTCGGAGCTCTGCCCGCGGCGGAACTTGAGACGCTGCTGGCTGTGCGCCGTCCGGAACTGAAGCCGCAGGAGCGCGCGCTGGTGGCGCGGCTTGCCGAAGGTGCAGTGGGACGGGCTCTGTCCCTGGAGCTCGACGTCTACCTTGCCAGCAGGCAGGATGCGCTGATTATTTTGCGTAATGCGCTGAAGGAACCGGATTACTCGCAATTGTTTCGTGCGACCGAAGCCTATCGCGCCGGTGCCGAAGGGCAGGAAAAGACACAGCAATTGCTGCGCGCGCTTGGCAGTCTGCTTGAGGATCTGCTTTTGGTTCTTGCAGGGACGCCGCAGTACATGCGGAATGTGGACATTGCAGGCGAGCTTGAAAGGCTGGCACAGGGGCTTTCACTCGACTGGATTGAGGGCGCGGCGCGGGCGATGACGCAGACCGAACAGGGAATGCGGCGCAATCTACTGCGTTCGCTCTCGCTTGACGCCATGGCCGTTTCGCTGGCCGGCAGGTAAGCGCCAGGCTGGCGACAAGCAACCCGCAAAGTTGACCCGGCATCTCTCCCAATAGACTCAAGGGAACCATCGAGCAAGGAATGAGGATAAAGCGCAGGTAGCTGGATTGCAGCCGCATGCCCGGCGCGTTCTGTCTGATTCTTGAGCAGCCGATCATCCATCCTGCGAACCTCGAACTGCCCGAAAGCGAAAGGCGAATTCCGCAATGCCATTACGACTCACAGCTCAAACTCCGGAAGAAGAAGGACTCCATCACAGCGCTGAACTTTTCTATCTGCAGAAGCAGATTCAGGCGCAGACGCTGATGGTGATTGTTCTGGAAGACGGCGAGCGTGTGGAGGGCTGCATCGAATGGTACGACCGGAAGTCGCTCAAGATTCGCGGAAAATCGCGCATGCTGATTTACAAGTCGGCGATTCGCTATATGTATAAGCACGGCGAAGGCGGGCTGTAGCGCAATCTATTCATTAGACACGCGCGGCTTTAGCCAGCCTGTCGCGCAAAGCTGCTCCAATTCCATCGGTCGCGGGCATGGGACAGAGGATCACTGTGCAGCCAGCGGCATCGAGTGCGCGCAGGCCTGCATACAGACGATGAGCCAATTCCTCGGGGTTTGACCAATGTCCCCATGGAAACACTGCCGCGAACTTTGGGGAGTTTTCCATGGCGAATTCGTCGACGCGCATGAGTCCGATGCGTTCGTTCGTATGTTTTGTGGCCGCTGTTTCGAGCAGTCGCGGCATTTCTTCCTGAGGGCCTTCCACCAGTACAAGCCGTGCGTGGGGAGCGTAGTGGCGAATGCCTACACCGGGAGAGGGCAGGGCTTCTGGCTCTTTGTTCACATGCGATGGCTCAGTGAAGACTTTCACGTCCCCGGCGACAGCCTGAATCTGCTCAAGCGTGACGGCGCCGGGCCTGTAGATCACCATCGGACTCTGGCATGGGTCGAGCACGGTGGATTCGACGCCGTGTTCGGTGGGGCCCGCCTCAAGAATCGCATCGATACGTCCATCGAGATCGTCGAGTACGTGCTGCGCTGTTGTGGGGCTGATGTGACTGAACAGATTTGCGCTGGGTGCGGCAACGGGGATGCGCGCCTTCTCAATGAGTGCATATGCGACTGGATGCGCGGGCATGCGTATGCCTACGAGAGGGCGACCTGCGGTGACGGCATCGGGGACGGAGGGCGAACGTGGAAGCAGCAAAGTGAGCGGACCGGGCCAGAAGGCTTCCATCAGCTTGCGTGCAGCTTCGGGAATTTCTGCGACGAGCCTGCGCAGCATGGGATTGTCTGCATTTGCGGATCCGGCGATGTGGACAATGATTGGATCCCATGCGGGGCGCCTCTTGGCTTCAAAGATGCGCGCAACTGCCGCCGCATCGAGCGCGTTGGCCCCAAGACCGTAGACGGTTTCAGTAGGGAGCGCGACGAGTCCGCCCGAACGCAGAATCTCCGCGGCGCGATCGACCGCGGAGCGCGCGCTGAAATCGTCAAGCCGTGTGGGATCAAGAACTAGCCGTTCGGTCAGCATGACTCCATTGTCGCTGTGGAAGGCATGCTTCGTCATCATGCCGTATACTCCTTGCTACCGATGGCGATTGAACACGAAATCAAATTTCGCGTAGACGATCTGGCAGCGCTGGAGAGCAAGTTGCGCGCCGCTGGCTTCACTTTAGAAACTCCGCGCACATTTGAAAGCAACGTGCTCTACGACACGCCCGACCGGCGCATGCGCGCGCGTACGGAAATCCTGCGCATCCGGCAATACGGAAATCGCTGGACGGTCACGCACAAGCGTCTGCCTGATGCGGGACCCGGAGAAGACAAGCACAAGCATCGCATTGAGACGGAGACGGAAGTGGCCGATGGTGAAGTACTGGCGCAGGTTTTCCTATCGCTGGGACTGGTTGCTGCGTTTCGTTATGAGAAGTGGCGCGGCGAGTGGAGCGACGGAGAAGGGCATTGCGTGGTGGACGAGACGCCCATCGGGAACTTTGCGGAGCTCGAAGGTACTCCGGATTGGATTGACAGCACCGCGGCAAAGCTAGGTGTAGATTCCGCGCAGTATCTGACGCTCAGCTATGGGCGGCTCTTTGATCTGTGGCGCGAGCAGAATCACTCAGACGCGACGGATTTGACTTTTGCGGCAGTGAGCGCGATTCCGGCGCACTCCTGAGAACTATCGCACTCATTGATGCGCTGAACAGAAGTGCGGGCGAGTTCGCGTGTTGCGAACTCGCCCAACACACTAGGCTTCTGCGCCGTGGCACTTCTTGTATTTCTTTCCCGAGCCGCAAGGGCAGGGATCGTTGCGGCCAACCTTGTCACCGGTTCGGCGCTGCACAGGTTCGCTGGCTTCACCCGCGCCGGCGCGGGTGGCCACGGCCAGTTCCTTCTGCTTCTTGCGGGCGAACTCTCTTTCCAGGGCATCAATGGTGGTTGAGGCCTGGCGCACAGGAATACCGATCTCGCGGGGTGCGTCTTCCGCCCCGTAGGCCAATTCAGCGCTGGAAACCGGCGGCGCAGTGGGCACTTCCTTGCGCGCCTGAGGCGGCGCGCCGATGGGCTGGCCATCGGGTCCGATAATCTGCATGCGGAAGAGGAAGCGCGCAGTGTCTTCCTGAAAGCGCTGCATCATGGCTTCGAAGAGATCGAACGATTCCTTCTTGTAGGCGACGAGCGGGTCCTGTTGTGCGTAACCGCGCAGGCCGATGCCTTCCTTCAGGTGGTCCATGGAGAGCAGGTGGTCCTTCCACAGACCGTCGATGACGCTGAGCATGACCATACGCTCGTGGTAGCGCATGGTTTCCGCGCCAAGAATCTGCTCTTTCAGCTGATAGTGTTCCTGTAACTTCTCGAAGATGCTGTCACCCAGTTCGTGACGGGAGAGCTCCAGCGGCTCAATGCCTGAGCCCGTAAGCGTGAAACCGAAGTGATCCACAAGACGCTCATCGAGCCCTTTAATGTTCCATTGCTCGGGATGCTTATCTTCGGGGGCGAACTCGTCAAGAAGCGAGCTCAGAATGCCGCCCACGTAGTCATCCAGAATCAGTTCGCGTTGCTCGACGCCCTCGAGCAACTGACGTCGCAGACCATAGACAGCCTCGCGCTGCTTGTTCATCACATCGTCGTACTCAAGCAAATGTTTTCGGCTTTCAAAGTTCTGCGCTTCCACTGCTTTCTGCGCTCCTTCGATGCGCTTGGAAATCATGCGCGACTCAATGGGGACGCCTTCTTCCATACCAAGCTTTTCAAGTAGTGTGGAGACCCACTGCTTGGCGAAGATGCGCATCAGGTCGTCTTCGAGCGAGAGATAAAAACGCGAAGCTCCGGGATCACCCTGACGGCCAGCACGGCCACGCAACTGATTGTCGATGCGCCGAGATTCGTGCCGCTCAGTGCCGAGGATGAAGAGACCGCCTGCTTCGATCACCTTTTCGTGCTCGATGCGCGCAGCTTCCGCGTGCACCTGGTTGACTTCCGCCCAGTCAGACAGTGAGACTTCGAATTCCTGGCCCGAGTAGTAGAAGCGCATGAAGCCTTCAGGAGCGAGTGGGTTGATGGCGCCCTCGTTGGCACTGATGGCGCGCGCCTTTCCTTTCTTTACCAGTTCCTGGCGGGTGAGGAAGTCCGCGTTGCCGCCCAGCAGAATGTCAGTACCGCGGCCGGCCATGTTGGTGGCGATGGTGACCATGCCGGTTTTGCCGGCCTGCGCCACAAATTCGGCTTCACGCTCGTGCTGTTTGGCATTGAGCACCACATGCTTTACGCCCTTACGTTGCAGAATGCCAGAGAGCAGCTCGGACTTTTCAATCGACGTGGTGCCCACCAGTACCGGCTGGTTGTTGGCATGCAGTTGCGCAATTTCTTCTGCGACTGCAACGTATTTTTCCTTGGCCGTGCGGAATACGATGTCGGAATTTTCAACGCGCAGCAGCGGCTTGTTTGTGGGGATGACGACGATGTCGAGCTTGTAAATGTCGCCGAATTCAGCGGCTTCTGTTTCCGCGGTTCCGGTCATACCGCTCAGCTTCTGATAGAGGCGGAAGTAATTCTGGAAGGTGATGGTTGCCAGGGTCTGGTCTTCCTTGCGGATCTTCACGCCTTCCTTGGCTTCAATGGACTGGTGCAGACCATCGGACCAGCGGCGGCCGGGCATCAGGCGGCCCGTGAAGGTGTCCACGATGATGACTTCCTTGCCGTCCTTACCATCCTTCACCACATAGTCCACGTCGCGTTTGTAGAGAGCGTGTGCCTTGATGGCGGTTTCCACGTAGTGCTTCAGGTCCCAGTTTTCCGCGTCAGCAATGTTGTCGATGCCAAGCGCCTTCTCGATCGTGACCCAGCCCTCATCCGTGACGCCGATGGTGCGGTGCTTTTCGTCGACGACGTAGTCGCCGGTGAAAGTCTTGCGTTCGAACTCTTCAATTTCTTCGCCGAGCTCAAGTTGAGGAATGATCTTGCGTACGCGCTCGTACTTGTCCGTTGTCTGGTCTGTGGGGCCAGAAATGATGAGGGGGGTACGCGCTTCGTCGATGAGGATGGAGTCGACTTCGTCGACGATGCAGTAGTAGTGCCCGCGCTGCACGCAGTCCTTGATGTCAAACTTCATGTTGTCGCGCAGGTAGTCGAAACCGAATTCGTTGTTGGTGCCGTAGGTGATGTCGGCACCATAGGCGGCGCGGCGCTCTTCGTCGCTCAGGTCATGCACGATGACGCCGACGGTGAGTCCGAGGAACTCGTAGATTTTGCCCATCCACTCGGCGTCGCGCTTGGCCAGATAGTCATTTACGGTGACGACGTGCACGCCGTGGCCGGCAAGTGCGTTCAAATAACAGGCTAGTGTGGCGACCAGCGTTTTGCCTTCGCCCGTTTTCATTTCCGCAATCTTGCCGGAGTGCAGCACCATGCCGCCGATCAGCTGGACGTCAAAGTGGCGCATCTTGAGTCGGCGCCAGCCTGCTTCGCGGACGACGGCGAAGGCTTCAGGGAGAATTTCGTCGAGCGCAGCACTCTCAGCCTTCTTGATTTCTTCCTTGTCCGTAAGACCTTCAAGCCTCGCGGCGATGCGCTGGCGAAACTCTGCAGTTTTGGCCCTGAGCTCGTCATCAGAGAGCTGCTTCATCTCAGGTTCAAGTACGTTGATGGCTGCAATTTTTGGGACCAGGCGCTTGATGACGCGGTCATTGGCCGTTCCGAATACTTTTGTGAATGCTTTATCGAGAAACACGTGAATCTCCGACTATGGGTGAAGGGTTTGCAATGTGCAGGTCCTGCGGGCGCTGCGCGGGCAAAGGAGAGATTCCCCTGACGCAAACGTGCGGAAGCAGAGTGCGGATATACCGGGTGAGCTGCCGCGCTTGCGGAGGAATCAGGCCCGCAGAGAGGGTGGTGGCCGCTTGTAGCAGGAGAAGAAAGGAGCGGATGCCGGTATTCGATGATCTGTTCTCAAGCCGATTGCCGAGGACAGACTGAAAGGTGTTGCCAGCCCCACGAAGACAACCGGCAGCATAAAGAGAAAGACACCGGACTGGGCGCCGAGAGTGGAGCGTCTAGCCGAGTGGGACAGTGTGCCCCCGGACCAGTGCTCAAGCAGGGCAGGCATTCCGGCCGCCAGCGTTTCACCTTCAGGGTGCGCGGCAAGGAAGCGCAACATTGACTGCGTATAAGGCGTCTGGTTGGACCAGCCACTTTCGGCGCGCACCACACCCACAGCCGCGATGGTGAGAATCGCAAGCCATACCAGTGCGCCTTTTTGCCGATGTGCCGCTTTCATATGCTTTCTATTTAGATTGTGCCACACCCTCAGCCATTGTGGCCTGAATGAGGTAGAAACACCCGGGAATGAAATGAATGAAGGATAGTTTTACCAAATAGCGGATTTGCCAGGGGATCCGGTTAAGATCAGGACTTCGCGCGCAATGCCATCATCCGTTCTGAGACGGCTTCGATGATTTGTTCGTGGGCTTCGTCGATGGTCAAGTTGCCCTCGATCAGTATGACGCGCTCTGGCTCACGTTCAGCAATCTCGCGGTACTTTTGCCATACCCGTTTGTAGAAGTCTTTTTTCTCCTGTTCAAAGCGGCTTTCATTTGTGCCGGTTTCCTGGGTGGTGCGGTCGTTGCGCCGACGTGCGCGCGCAAGACTTGCTTCCAAGGATGGCAGCAAGAGCAACGTCAGGTCCGGCTTCAGCTCGCCGCAGATGAGAGTGTGCATCTGGGTGACGACTTCGGAGCCGAGTTGGCGGCCACCTCCCTGGTAGGCCTCGGTCGAATCCGTAAAGCGATCGCAGACGACCGTCTTTCCAGCAGCGAGTGCGGGCTCAATCACTTCCTGAATGGCCTGAGCCCTGTCGGCAAACATAAGAGCCAATTCCGCCATGGGCGCAATGGGAGTGGAACCCGCATCCAGCAGAAGTGCGCGAATACGATCTCCAGTCGCCGTTCCGCCGGGCTGGCGCGTTATTACGGGGTCCATTCCGCGCTTTTGCATCCACGCGGCGAGTCGCTGGAGCTGCGTAGTCTTGCCCGATCCGTCGAGCCCTTCAAGCGTGATGAATAATCCGCGCGGCATGGCGAGAGTCTACCATTCCGTCCGACATGGAAAAGACAGGAGACGCATGGATATTACCTGTGGTACAAACGTGAGTTCCAGTAGTGCTGGTCTCGGTTGGGGCTGGAAAAAAGGAGCACACAGATATGCGCGAACTCCCCTGTTTTGGCGCGTTCTTTGTTCTTGCAGCTCTATTGGCTGCGGCGTCTTCCTATGGACAGAATCTGACACTCGAAGGGCAAACCGGCGGCTTCATCACGCCCACCGCTTACGTTGTTCAGTCCGCAAAGGGAAGGTTCTTCTCAAACCCTGCTGTGGGATATCACTTCGTTAATGCTTCCAAAGTGATCGGTAACATTCACACCTTCAGCATCACGGAGGGTTTTGCCAATCGCGCGGAACTCGGCTATACGCGCAGCGTTCATACCACCGGGAACGACCCTTTGTTCAGTGGGCTCTGGCACTTTGCCGGGATGAATATCGTTCATGGCAAGGCGGTGGTCCTGAAGGATGGACAGTTTGGCCCACTGAGCCCCGGATTGGCGGCAGGATTTGTGGTGCGTACCGGTGACAAATTTGTGACGGGCGCGCTGGATGAGTCGTTCACTGGATCGCTGAAGTCCTACACCAACGAAGATGTCTACGCTGTACTTACCAAGACGTGGCTGCATCCGCCACTGCCGCTGCTGCTGAACTTTGGGATCAAGTTCACAAACGCATCCATTTACGGTATTGGCGGGCAGGCGACGCGATTTGGCGGACGACTCTTTGGCGGGGTTGGATTTCCGCTGCCCGGCCCCTTTCATACCGCAATCGTTCCGGCAGCTGGCTTTACGCAGGAGCCGCCAACCTCGAAGAATCTCGATGCTGTGATGTATCCGCCGGGAAGCCGAGCGCACTTGCCCACCACGCTTGACTATGCGATTCGCATTACCCAAAAAGAGAATCCGCATTTCGCATTCGACGTTGGCATAGGACAGGTTGCCGGCACCATTGGCACAACTGCCGTACCTACGGGAGTGGCCAATCCACCCTATGTTTTGGTGCCGGTTAATTTGAAGGCGCGCTCAGTCTTTGGCATGGGTCTCAGCCTTCGCTATTAGCACCAGTTCTGATGCAAAACTGCTTCAAAGCGCCTCGCGCGGAAGGTTAGCTACCCGTGCTGATTCAGCCATTTGCGCTCATATTGGCTGGGGGTATCACTTTGGTCAGGCCTGGAGTGCAACTTATGGCTCCGGAGGGGGTTCCAACGGATGTAGTCGTTGAGGCCACATCGCTGCCGGCAATGTTTAAAACCAGAATGACCGGCAGGCTTCAGGTAAGGAGGTTCCCCCTTGAAATTCTTTCGTTCCATGCGGATTCTTTTTCTTGCACTTGCGCTTTGCGCAATTCCTGCGACATCTTCAGCAGGTGTCTTAATCAGCGTCTCTTTCGCTCCGCCTCCATTGCCGGTGTATGTGCAGCCTCCGTGTCCTGAGCCGGGCTGGATGTGGACGCCAGGGTATTGGGCATACGGTCCAGACGGCTACTACTGGGTGCCGGGCGCCTGGGTGCCGGCGCCGTATATTGGTGCGCTTTGGACACCTGGTTACTGGGGCTGGTCCACGGGCTTCTATGTCTGGCATCCCGGTTACTGGGCTAGCAATGTCGGTTACTACGGCGGCATTAACTATGGGTTTGGCTACATGGGTATAGGCTTCATCGGCGGTGGATGGCGCGGTAATGCTTTCTACTACAACACTGCTGTGATGCGCGTGAACAATGTGTACATTCACAACACCTATATCGACCGGACCATCATCCGGACGCACACCATCGAGAATGTACGGCGCGTTTCCTATAACGGTGGGCGCGGAGGAATTATGCATGCGCCGACAGCACGCGACCGTATGGTTATGCGCGAGCGGCATATGGGGCGTACGTCGTTCCAGACGCAGCATGTGGAAGCTGCACGGAGCGACCGCCAGGCATACTTTAACAACAACCATGGACGGCCCGACCGGGTGGCGGTTGAGCGCCCGATGATGGGTCCACGGAATATGCACCAGTCGCCGAATAACACGATGCGGCAGGCTCCGCGGAGTACGTACAACGGTCGTCCGCAAATGAATCAGCGGAATATGCAGCAACGGCCGAACTTCCAGAATCGTCCAATGCCGCAGCAGCGCACGCAGCCACGGCCGAACACGCAGTATCAGCAGCACCCTCAGCAGGAGATGAGGCCACCGCGCCCTGAACCGCGCGCAAACCCACGCTATGAGCAACGACCAATGCCACAGATGCGCGAGCAACCGCGGCAGCAAATGCGTGAGCAGCCACGACCGCAATCGCATCCGGAGCCGCGCGGACCGCGCGGTGGTGGGCGACCTCGCTAACGAAAGGTTTATCACTGGAAAGGGCTCGCGCTCATACGCGGGCCTTTTTTTGCGGGATAGACTCAGTCTTCGTGCATGCGCAGGCCGGCAATCTCAATCTCAAGGCCGCCGAATTCGGGATGATCGTTCTCGCGCAATCTGTACGCAATATCAATCTGGCTACCTTCTCGCAGGTTGAGGCACTCTGCCGTCCATGCCATATTCCATCCAACAGCTTTGATGGCGTGACCGGAAAATGTGGCTGAATCTTTTGGCTGCTGCGAGAGTTCAAGGCGGATATGACGCTCTTTCATCAGTCGAACTGGAGCAATCATGCGCACATTGCGGGCGACAAATGTGGGTTCAGGGTTGCCGTGGCCGAGCGGTTCCAGCCTGCGCAACCAACCGGCGAGCACCGCAGTGATGCGGTCGAGAGGGAGCTCAGCGTGAATATGCAAGATGCTCTCGGGTTCGCGTGCAGCCAGGTGTTCTGCGGCGTATGCGCTGAGACGTTGCTTTAACGCGGGCAGCTGATCAGCCGGCAAAGCGAAGCCCACCGCGAAGGCGTGGCCACCGAAACGGGTGAAGATGTCGGAGCAACTTTCAATCGCATTGAGCAAGTGAAAACCGTCAACGGAGCGCCCGGACCCGTGGGCAACGCCGTCTTCCACGCTCACCACAAGAGCGGGCTTGGCCGTGCGTTCCACCACGCGTGAGGCAAGAATGCCGATGACACCGCGATGCCAACCTTCGCCGTCGACCACCAGCAGTGGTTCGGTGGCGAGTGCAGCATCGGTTTCGAGCCGCTCTTCAATCGTGCGCAGGGCGAAGGCTTCTGTGTCGCGCCGCTCGCGATTCAGGCGTTCAAGTTTCTGCGCCAGCTCGCGTGCCCGTGCAGTCTCGCGCGTGGTGAAGAGCTCAATGACTTCTCCAGCCACATCCATGCGGCCGGCAGCATTGATGCGGGGCGCAAGTCGAAACGCGACGTCAAATCCGGTGATGGGTTTGGAGGCAGGATCAAGTTTTGCGACGGCAAACAATTCGCGCAGACCAGTACCGACCGGACGGCTGAGTTCGCGCAAGCCAAGAGCGGCAATTGTACGATTCTCGCCTTTGAGCGGAACGGCATCGGCGATGGTTGCAATCGCCGTCATCTTTAAAAAGCTGGGCAGTATCTTCTTGCGCGTGCGATCGGCATCTCGCCGTTCAAGCAGTGCCTGGGCAAGTTTGAATGCAATGGCCGCGCCGCAGAGCGATTTCTCAGGATACGCGCAGCCATGCTGATTTGGATTGAGAATGGCGAGCGCATCAGGGACAGCTTCATGCGCATCGGGCAGGTGATGGTCCGTGATGATGAGGTCGAGTCCCAGCCGGCGCGCTGTCTCCGCTTCGGCAAAGGCCCGCATACCGGTGTCGACCGTAATCACCAGCCGCACACCTTCGTTGAATTCCTCTTCCAGGACACTTGACTGCAGGCCGTAGCCCTCGCGCAGACGATGCGGTACATGGAAACGTACATTGCCGCCCAGCATCTCGATGGCCGTCTTCAGCAGCACTACTGCGGTGGTGCCGTCCACGTCGTAATCGCCGTAGAGAAGGATCAGTTCCCGGGCAGCGATTGCCTGCTCGACGCGCTCGACGGCTGCCGACATCCCGAGGATGCGCAGTGGATCGTGCAACTGCTCCATGTCGGGATTCAGATAGGCGAATGCCTGTTCAGGAAGCGTTATGCCACGGGCAACCAGAAGTTCGGCAAGGACGAGTGGCAACTTAGCGGTCTTCGCAAGAGCAGCTGATTTTTCCGGGTCCGGGGTTTCTTCAACCCAGCGCTGGCGAATGGCTCTGCGCGTGGAAGTGGGCGCTGGATTCTGAATACCCACGCCGGCTACTCGTCCTCGTCGTCGCGCTCTCGGTCGTCGATCACAATGTCGTGGAAGTTCTCCACGTCTTCCAGAAGAACCTGGAAGCGCTCATACCATTCAGTCGTGGTTTCATGCAGAAACGCGATGCCCTGATAGACGAAGCCCAACTGAATGTAGCCGACCTTACCGGCGTATTTGCGCAGCCACTGTGCCTCAAGCAACTCAGTCGCTTCCTCATCAGGAAAGTTCATCTCTCCAGCTTCTTCCACCAGAACGTCTAACTCGGTGGGGTCGAGCTTCATTTCACTGAACGTGATGAAGGGAGTGCCCACGTGCTTCGCCATTTCGACAAAGTCTTTCCATGCGTCGGGATTGCCATTGCTCTCCCAAAGTACTGATGGAACGTCTTCGGTTACATAACCGGGTAGCCGTTGCAGACCGTGGCCTTCAATGAAAGCCACCATGTCATCCTTAATCGAATGCAGATCGTCAGTGGTCATCGTCAAGCCCTTATTGTCGCAGATGCGTCTGGGCTGGGCGGAGCAAAGATGGCCGGCGGTGTGGAAAGCAGCGAGTGTCGGTCGCGGGGTAGTCTTAAAGGCAGGAGGAAATCTGCTTGCCTGTTTTTGAACGCCATGTCTTTGTCTGCCATAATGTCCGGCCGGAGGGCGCTCCACGTCCCAGCTGCACCACCGATGGGAAAAGCGAACTGCTTACCCAGTTGCAGCAACACGCCAAGGCCGCCGGTCTTGCCGGTTCCACGGTCCGCGTGAACAAGTCGGGTTGTCTGGACCAGTGCGAACACGGCCCTACTGTTGTGGTGTATCCGGAAGCTGTGTGGTACGGCAACGTGAAGCCGGAGGATGCGGCTGAAATTGTCAGTGAACATCTGGTGGGCGGGCGCCCGGTGGAACGGCTACGCATGGCGGACGCGTGCATCAACACCAAAGTTTGCCCTCATCGTGGCTGAAGGTGATATCACCTCGGTCACGTGACGCCTAGTTTGGGTCTTAGCGGGTTTCTTCCGTGTCTTCTCCGATTTCCACATTTTGCACTGTGAGGGAAAGCACACGGAGGGGCCCACGTGACACAAACCTACAACCCTTGTCGTGGTTGGCGGGTTACCAAGTTCTGATAACGTGGCCCTCTTGGTTTGGAGCGAAAAGGCGCATTCATGACCACGATTAACACCGAGGTGATTTGACTTTTTGAGGGTGTTCCGGTTTCTGCAACGGAAGCATGTACACCCCTTGGCCTGATGCTGTATTCTCATCCTTCAGTCCATGATCTTCTCGCGCGAATACATTGGTTACTTGGCCCGCCGTACGGTCAAACACCTCATTGATGCAAAATTCATCTCGACCAGCGACGTGAAAGGTACAGAGTCGCGTGTCACAGATGCTTTGATCGAAGAGATGTCACTGGAAGACCGTATCAATGAGGAAGTGCGCGTCATCCTTGAGGCCTATTCTGAGGAAATGCGCAAATCCGGCGCGCAATATGCCGAGATGTTCAAGAAGGTGAAAACCGAACTCGCGCGCAAGTACAAGGCGGTGCTATGAGAATCAGCCGCGACAAGCTGAATAAGCTGGCCCACACTGTGGCCGATTCTTTAGCAGAGATCGATGAGGTCGGCTTTTTCGAGGACCGGAATACAATTCGCCAGGAAGCGCGCAAGGAATTGGAGAATCTGCTGAATGAGGAAGCGCGCATTGATGCGGCAGCCCGCCAGAAGATTGCCAGCCAGCGCAAGATCATCCTGGAAGGTTCGCAGGAATGGGAAATTCTTTATCGTAAGTATTACAACGATGAAGTAAAGAAACTGGGCATTTAAGGCTACTCCAGCAGCCATCCCGGCTTTGGCAGCCAATCCGATTTTTGTTACATTAAGTGAGTGACCTGAGAGGTCATCCCCTCCAAGTGTGGCGCTATCGTCTAGGGGTTAGGACGTGAGATTCTCAATCTTAAAACCCGGGTTCGATTCCCGGTAGCGCTACCAAATCCTCCACTTTTCTGAAGTCGAACATCAATCCTTTCCGGGCAATGACCTCTGCCCGATGACTGGGTGCGTTTTGCGCAGAGCCAGGGCGACTGCGTTTGAGACGAAAGGTTGAGGAGGTCGGTCTACTTACGGGTGCATATTTGCGTTCCCGCTTATGGTTCATTTCAGACTAGTGGAACCGAAATTACCTGCAAAAAGCCTGCCGCAAGTGCCCGCAAGTATCTTGTCTCTCAATGCAATACAAATAATGTGAGCTGTCTCACGTTCATGAAAAAACTTGGTTCCGCCCCTTGCATCTAATTAGTTGATGTCATTCAATGAGGTGTCGGCTTCATTCACGCGCAAGTAAATATGCGGACTAATCCTTTTGAGGCTTCCCGCGATTCGAAAAGGATTACAGAATGAGACGACGTAAAGTTTCAGCCCGCATCGTGAATCGACACTTTTGATCGGAGAGTACACTAGTGCTCGTATTGCTTATTGACTCTGCCAATTTGCCGCAAGTCATTCATGGGCCTACGAGCATCTTTTCTCCGGCAGGCACACCTGCCCACTCCATCTTCAGCCTGTCGATGCTTGTGCTCGCGGTGACGTTCTGCGTCTTCCTCATTGTTGCGTCACTGCTGACGTATGCGATCATCCGCTTTCGCGAAGGCCGCTATAAGGGAGAAGCCGAAGAGCCTCCACAGATATACGGCAGCAATCAGATTGAGCTCTCCTGGACCGTTATTCCCATTCTCATCGTTGTCATGTTGTTTCTCGCATCGGCGCGCGTCATCTTCACTACGCAGGATGCGACCAAACCGGCGAGCTCACTCGACGTGGTCGTCGTGGGGCATCAATTCTGGTGGGAGTATCGCTACCCGAAGTACGGTATTGTAACGGCGAACGAGCTGCACGTTCCGGTGAGTGATTCCAAAAATCCTGAGCCGACGTTTCTGACACTTACCTCGGCCGACACGGACCATAGCTTCTGGGTACCGCGTCTTGCAGGAAAGACGGATCTTATTCCGAACCGCGTCAACTCCATGTGGATCGATCCGCCCGACGCGGGAATCTATCTCGGACAATGCGCGCAATACTGCGGGGTGCAGCACGCAAAGATGCTGATCCGTGTGTATGCCGATACACCTAGCCAGTTTGAGCAATGGATCAAGGACCAGCAAAAGCCCGCCGTTCAAGACGCTTCAAAGCAAGAGGGGCGAGAGGTTTTTGAGCATAATGCCTGCATCAGTTGCCACACCATTCAGGGAACTGTTGCGACAGGAACGTTCGGGCCGAACCTTACGCACCTTGCCAGCCGCGATACGATTGCTTCCGGTTCTGTTCCGCTCAATGCCAAAAACCTGCGCGAATTTATTGATAATCCCGCGCATTTCAAGCCTGGTGTTCTCATGCCTTCGATGCATTTGAGCAACCATGATCTGGACGCAGTGACAGCCTATTTGATGTCTCTGAAGTGAGAAGACAGGGGAACTGACCAATATGGCCACAGACGCATCCTACGGCAATGCACTTGCAGGTGGGGCCCAGACTGCCCCGTCGAGGACGGCGCTGCAGATTGTGCATGAATGGGTCACAACTGTCGACCACAAGAAGATTGGCTTGATGTATATCGTCAGCGCGCTGCTGTTTCTCGTTGTGGCAGGCATTGAAGCGTTGTTGATGCGCATTCAGCTTGCGGTGCCGAACAACACAGCAGTTTCGCCAGAAGCTTTCAACCGGCTGTTTACCATGCACGGCACCACGATGGTCTTTTTCGTGGGAATGCCTATTCTGTTCGGGTTTGGAAATTATCTGATTCCGCTGATGATTGGCGCCCGCGACATGGCATTTCCGCGATTGAATGCCTTCAGCTTCTGGTGCACATTCTTCGGTGGCATTCTTCTCTACCTGAGTTATGTTGCAGGAAGTGGACTGGCCGGAGCCGGAACCGCTCCCGATGTGGGCTGGTGGGCTTACGCACCGCTCACAGCTGCGCCGTTCTCGCCCGGACACAGCACGGACTACTGGACGCTTTCTGTTTTGCTGAGCGGTATCAGCAGTATTGGTTCCGCCATCAACATTGTGGCGACAGTGGTGAGCATGCGTTGCCCGGGCATGAAGCTCACCCGCATGCCGTTGCTGGTGTGGCTCTATACGGTAATGTCCATGCTCGTATTTGTGACGGTGAGCCCACTGACCGCCGCGCAAATCATGCTGATGTTCGACCGCTATCTCGGTTCGCATTTCTTCGATACACAAGCGGGCGGTTCAGCGGTCTTGTGGATGCACTTCTTCTGGATCTTTGGACATCCGGAAGTCTATGTACTGATTCTGCCGGCATTCGCCTTTGCCAACGAAATTATTCCCGTTTTTTCGCGCAAGGCAATCTTTGGCTATCCGGCCATGGTTGCAGCTTCGGTTGGTATTGGCTTTGTAAGCCTGAGCGTGTGGGCACACCACATGTTTACAGTGGGCATGAGCGCTGGCTCGAACACGTTCTTTGTTCTTGCAACCATGGCGGTTGGCGTACCTACCGGCATCAAGATTTTCAATTGGCTTGCCACAATCTGGGGCGGCCGCATCCAGTTCACCACTGCGATGCTGTTTTCGATTGGATTCCTCTTCCAGTTTCTGGTTGCGGGTCTCACGGGTATCATGCTGGCTTCTGCGCCCTTTGACTGGCAGCTTGGAAACTCCTATTTCGTAGTAGCGCACTTCCATTACGTGCTGGTCGGCGCCATCCTCTTCATGCTCTTCGCCGCGTTCTATTACTGGTATCCCAAAATGACAGGCCGGATGATGAGCGAGAAGATTGGCAAGTGGCATTTCTGGCTCTTCCTGATTGGTTTTCATATCACGTTTGACCTTATGCACATCCCCGGCATTCTTGGAATGCCACGTCGCATTTACACCTACGAGGCAGACCGCGGCTGGATGATCTGGAATCTCATCATCTCGGGCGGCGCTGCCATTCAGGCGATTGCGACGATCGTTTTCGTCTACAACCTGGTGTGGTCGTTCTTCAAGGGTAAGGTGGCCGGGCCTGATCCATGGGATGCATGGACACTCGAGTGGGCGGCTGCATCGCCTCCACCGCCGTACAACTTTCCGCAAACGCCTGTAGTTGAAAGCCGTCGTCCGCTCTGGGATATCAAACATCCTGAAGATGCGGACGCTTATTACGAGTAAGGAGACGCTGCAATGGCAACAAGTCAGTATGGATTGCTGACACAACAACCACTGGAACCGTGGGAGCTGCCCTCGCGCGGTGTCGTGGGCATGCTGTGCCTGATTCTTGCGGAAGCAGCCATCTTTCTGATTTTCGTAGTTGCCTACATCTTCTACGAGGGCAAAAGCCTGAGCGGGCCCACACCTGCCGAGGTGCTGAAGATTCCCATCTTCTCCACCATCTGTCTTCTGTCAAGCAGCATTACAGTGCACTTTGCAGCGCACGCGCTCAAGCACAACAAGACCCGCCAGACATCGGCCTGGCTGGCGGCAACGGTTGCTCTGGGAACAATTTTCATCGCATGGACGGGGATGGAGTGGTATGAGCTGATCTACAAAGAAGGGCTCACAATCAAGACCAACCTTTTCGGCACCACGTATTACTCGCTGGTGGGACTGCATGCCACCCACGTTGTGGTGGGACTGCTGATGTTGTCTTTGTCACTTGCGTTCTCACTGCTGGGATGGCAGACGGAGAAGCATTACAACCGCCTGGAAGTGCTTTCGCTTTACTGGCACTTTGTCGATGCGGTTTGGGTGGTTGTGTTCCTGGTTGTGTATGTATTTGGAAGGTGACGTAAATGAAAGCGGAGGGAAGTGCGATGAACAAAGCGCATGACAACGGCCAGACAGTTGATATTCATCTGCCTGCGCCTACCGCCTGGCCCTTCGTGATGGGCCTTGGTATTGCGCTGATGCTGACAGCATTGGTAACAAACATGGTGCTCGGCGTATTGGGAGTGATGTTGCTTGTGGTTTCCGCAATCGGCTGGTTCATGCAGGTGCTCCCCCATGAGGCGCATGAGACGCTGACTGTTTCGTCTGCGATGGTTCCCATCTCCAGTACGCGAACTGTGTTGCAGCACACCTCAGAGTCGTCCATCCATCGCAGAATTCTGCCTTACGAGCACTTCCGCTTTACGACGGGCCTTCGCGGCGGACTCGCAGGCGGCCTGGCGATGACGGTGCCGGCAGCTCTTTATGGGATTCTGCGCTATCACAGCGTCTGGTATGCGGCGAATTTGTTGGCTGCCGGCGGCTTTACGGACTGGGCGGGCGCCAGCAATCAATTTCTTAGTCAGTTTCATATCGATGGGTTGATGGCCGCCATCGGTATTCACATTGTTGTTTCGGCCCTCGTGGGATTGTTGTACGGGGCGCTGCTGCCCATGTTCCCTCGCTACCCCATCCTCACCGCGGGATTCATGGCGCCGCTGTTGTTCACTGGAATCATGTACTCGGCTATCGGCGTAGTGAGCCCGATTTTGAACGAGCGCATTGACTGGTTCTGGTTTGTTGCGTCGCAGCTATGTTTCGGATTGGTCTGCGGTTATGTGGTCAATCTTCACGCACGGATTCGCACATCCCAGTTTCAGGCTTTGCCATTCCTGATTCGCGCGGGAATTGAAGCCAACCGGGGAAACCGGGAATCGAGTGAGGACAAGTCCGAATGAAAACACTTTCCTCCATTCCGGTTCTCGCGTCGCTGGTGGCGGTTCTCGCCTGCGTGGGTTGCGGAAACTCGTCTTCGCCTGTACGCGCCATGGAGACGGCACAAAGACCCGACCAAATTCTCGATGCGACCGCGCTCTTCAAGGCGAACTGCGCTGCGTGCCACGGTGCAGAAGGGAAGGATGGCGCGGCCATTCCACTCGCGAATCCGGTACTGCTTGCGAGCGCGGGAAAAGATAACCTTCTCGCCATTGTTGAAAACGGCGTACCGGGTTCCATGATGCCCGCGTTTTCACGCAAGGCCGGCGGCATGCTGACGGACCAGCAGGTTGAAGCACTGGTTACCGGCATGCTTCGCAATTGGGCGCATCCGGAACAATTGAATGGAGCGACTGTGCCCATATATGCATCCACAGCTCCGGGCAATGCAGAGAAGGGCAAGCAGGTGTTTGCTCACAATTGCGCACGCTGCCACGGTGAGGATGGAATGGGTGCGACCGCGCCTCCGCGGCCAAACACGACAGACGTTGCGGTGAAGGGTTCTATTGTCGATCCGTCCTATCTCGCTCTTATTACTGACCAGGGTCTACGCAACCTTGTGATTGGAGGAAGACCCGATCGCGGAATGCCGGACTGGCGGAACGACGCTGATGGTGCGGGAGCACGGCCCATGACAGAGGAAGAGATTGCGGATGTTCTCGCATGGCTGGTGTCGCATCGCGTGAACGCGCCGGGACAGCCTTACGCCAAGCCCTTTCCCGCAACCGGCGAGGGGCATCAAAACCAAAGCGGAGAAAAACAATGAGCGAAGAGCCGCAGAAATCCCAGCAAGCCGAACCCAAGATGACTGACGGCGGGCAGGCGGCGGCTTTGCATTCGCGCCGCGCCTTCCTCTTCAAGCTTTCCGTTGCCATGAACGCTGCCGTTGGGGCAGTGCTGGCTGTGCCTCTGGTGGGATACCTGCTGGGGCCGGTGACGAAACGTGAGCCCGGCGATTGGATCGATCTGGGCAATTTGAACGAGTTTCCCGTTGGACAAACGAGGCTTGCCTCCTTCCGCAGTCCAGTAGAGCGGCTGGGAGACGGAGAAACAGCCAAAGTTGCTTGCTGGGTGCGGCGGGTTGCAGAAAAGCAAGTGCAGGTCTTCGCAGTCAACTGTGCGCACCTTGGCTGCCCGGTGCGCTGGTTTGAACAGTCAAAGCTCTTTCTTTGTCCATGCCACGGTGGTGCCTATTATGCCGACGGGTCGCGCGCGTCCGGTCCGCCGGAGCGCGGCCTCTTTGAATATCGCGTTCGCCTGACTGATAGTTCGCTTTACATCCATGCCGGAGACATGCCCACGCTGGCCACCGAAGCCAGTTGCGGAAAGAAGCCGCTCGTGCAGATTGAGCGCACCGCCGAGGCTGATGGCGATACAGAGGGAGCAAGCGCATGATGGGCCCGAATTCAGAAAAACGTAAAGGGCTCCTGGGGTGGCTCGACCATCGGCTTGGCCTCTACAAGCCAATGAAGGATGCGGCCGAGCATCCAACACCCGCCAACAACGCGAGCTGGTTTTATGTGTTCGGCAGCGCGGCCACAGTGTTGCTCATGCTGCAGGTAGTAACGGGCATTCTGCTGGGGCTCATTTATAGTCCGACTGCCAGCAATGCATGGGGCAGCCTGCAATTGCTGAATCACTCCATACCTCTGGGCTGGTATATCCGCGCGCTCCACGGTTGGGGCTCGAATTTCATGGTGGCCATTGTGCTGATTCACCTGGTGCAGGTGTTTCTCTTTGGCTCCTACAAGTATCCGCGCGAACTGACCTGGATGGTCGGTGTTGTGTTGCTGCTGCTTACTCTCGGAATGGCCTTTACGGGCCAGGTGCTTCGCTTCGATCAGGACGCATATTGGGGCCTGGGTATAGGCGCATCGATTATGAGCCGGGTCCCGTGGATAGGCGGTTCACTCGTCCATTTATTGCTCGGTGGTCCCATCATCGGTGAGGCCACCCTCACGCGCTTTTTTGACCTGCACGTCTTCATTATTCCCGGCATCCTGCTCGGTGGCGTTGCAGTGCACATCTGGATGACGCTGCGTCACGGTGTGAGCGAATGGCCGATGCCTGGCCGCATAGTGAGCAAGGAAACTTATGAGCGCGAGTATCACGAACTCACCGAGAAGACCGGCATTCCTTTCGTTCCAGATGCGGCGTGGAAGGATGCCGTCTTTGCGGTTGCTATTGTTCTTGCTGTGATGGCGTGCGCGTTTTACTTCGGTCCAATCGGGCCGAGTGGTCCGCCTGACCCAACCATTATTCAGACGGCACCCAAGCCGGATGCTCCTTTCCTCTGGCTTTTCTCGCTGCTTTCACTGCTGCCACCGGAATTGGAAACTCCCTTCATATTGATTGCGCCAGTGCTTGCCATCGGCGCTATGCTGCTGTTGCCTGTGGTTGCAGCGGAAGGTGAGCGCCATTGGGCACGACGCCCGATTGCTGTTCTCTCCGTCTCAGTGATTGCGGTGGTCTTCGGCCTGCTTACGCATTACGGCTCCACCACTCCGTGGAGTCCTGTGATGGATGCCTGGTCCTCCGACCCAATTCCAGTTGCATATCTGCATGACCGCACTCCGCTCGAACTGCGTGGTGCTGTTGTGTTGCAATACAAACAATGTCGCGATTGCCATGCGCTCGGCGGCGTGGGCGGAAAGCGCGGACCTGCGCTCGATACCATTGCAACGCGGATGACGGAAGACCAGATTATCCGCCAGGTTCTGCAAGGGGGAGGAAATATGCCGGCCTATGGCAACTCGCTCAATCCTTCGGAGACTAAGGCGCTGGTCAAATTTCTTCTTACGCTGCGTGGTGAAAATCAGCCGCGAGCCGTCGATGCTTCACGTGATGTGGGAGTCAAGCCGCCCGTCAATCCGCGACCGCATAAATAGGATTAGAACTGGATCGTGAGGCTTTCGTTGACTGGAAAATTTCCATTCTGCGGAAGCCTCCTCCTCGCCTGTGCTATTTCGTAGTAGTTCTTATAAGACGACGCGAAGATTCCATTTGAAGCATTTGCTTTAAGACTTCTGCATTCAATTCAGACACTGCGATTTGAAAATGTGGCGCGCTTTTGATTCCTTCTGGGCCGAATCCTCGAGATTCAGCGAACTCTACGGAGCTGTGCAGCATCCTAAAGAGCAGGGGCTTGTTCTGGCTTTGAATACAAGCAGAAAACAATTCCGCCGGCCCCCCAGCGTGCATATCCACCACAAAGCACCAGGAAGGAGGACGCAGTATGCCCCGCGGATACTCGAAGCCACTATACATTCTTCCCTTTGACCATCGAGGCTCATTCGAATCTGGCATGTTTGGCTGGCACGGAGATCTGACGCAGGAACAGACGCAGCAGATTGCCTCTGCGAAGCGCGTCATTTACGACGGCTTCAAGCAGGCCATTGCTTCCGGTGTCGACCGCAGCAAGGCGGGCCTGCTGGTGGATGAACAGTTTGGCGCTCAGATTCTGCGCGATGCCGCAGCCGAGGGCTTTCATACCGCTTGCCCGGCTGAGAAGAGTGGCCAGGCTGAATTCGATTTCGAATATGGCGATGATTTTCGAGCGCACATCGAGACGTTTCATCCCACATTTTGCAAAGTGCTTGTGCGCTATAACCCGGAAGGGCACGAGGCTACGAATCGCCAGCAGGCGGAAAGACTGCGGATTTTATCGGATTATCTGGCTTCAGCGCAGAAAAGTCTCTTCATGTTTGAACTGCTCGTGCCGGCGGAGGGTGTGCAGTTGGAACGGGTGAATGGCGACAAGAAGGCTTACGATCTTGAAATCCGGCCATCGCTCATGGTGGAAACGATCAAGGAACTGCAGGACGCGGGCGTGGAGCCGGATGTTTGGAAGATTGAGGGGCTAGACCGACGCGAGGATTGTGAGCGCGTGGTTGCGACCGCCCGCAGAAATGGCCGCGACAACGTTGGCTGTATCATTCTTGGTCGCGGAGAAAACGAGCAGAAGGTGCGTGAGTGGCTGTCTACCGCTGCCACTGTCGATGGATTTATTGGATTTGCGGTCGGCAGGACCGATTTCTGGCAGCCGCTGGTGGATTGGCGCGACGGCAAAGTTGACCGGGCCTCGGCCGTTGACCACATTGCCGCGCGCTATAAGGAATTCGTCTCGCTGTTTGAAAGTAAGAGCGTCTCGGTATTCTGATGTGATGAGGGGAGTGCACCGGCATTTGCTCCGGTAATAAATTTTGGCCGCTGCTCGACACGCTTGCTCTCGCCAGCGTCTAATCTTCATGAAGAACATTCCACGCAGGTGCTTTTCATGAAGTGTGCCAGCATTTTCGCAGCAATACTTGTAGCGACTTCTTCTATTGCCGTTGCACAGGATCAGAAGCCAGTACTGACGATTCACGCAGCAAGGCAAACAGTTACGCTTCCCGTCACCATCCGTGACAAGCATGGCGACCTGGTGCCAAACGCTGACAAGGCCGACTTCACGCTCACCCAGGATGGCCGGCCGCAAGTAATCGATACTCTGACCAGATCCAGTACGGAACCCTTCCGTATCGGCCTGTTAGTGGAAACTTCGCGCGGCATGATGGGCGCTCTGGACAGCGAGCGCAAGGCGGCCACCCAATTTGTGGACGCGATGTTGCCTGTTGAGCCGCCTACCTCCAGTGCCAGTGGAAATCAGATATTCCTGCTCCATTTCGATCGGGAAGTGGAGTTACTGCGCGACCTTACGGCTTCCCGCGACAAGTTACATACAGAACTCGAAAACATGGGGCCAACTTCACGCCACCGGGATGACCGGGATGGACCGGAGACATATGACAATCCACGTGAGAGCCCGCGCGGAGGTCTTGCAAGTGCTCAACTGTATGACGCCATTTACCTTGCATCGAATGATGTATTGAAGCACAACGCAGGAGTCCGGAATGTTCTAGTTGTTTTTTCCGACGGCGCGGACCAAGGCAGCAAGGTGTCACTCAATGAAGCGCTGGACGCGGCAGACAAAGCCAATGCGGTGATCTACACCGTGTACCTGAAGTCAGAAAGTGAGCGCAATAACCCGCTCTTCGGACGCAATGATCGGCGCAGTGGTATGGGCGGAGGATTTCCCGGCGGGAGCGGTTATCCGGGAGGCGGAGGATATCCCGGTGGCGGCTATCCCAGCGGCGGCGATCGACGTGATCAAAAGCCTTCCGTCGATGGAAGGAAGATCATGGCCGAGATTGCCAAACGAACCGGCGGGCGCTATTTCGAAACCAGAAAGAAAGGCGATCTGGATGATGTCTACGGCATTATTGTTCATGAGTTGCAGGGGCTGTACCTGCTGACCTACACACCGGACAAACTTGAGAGCGACGACGACTACCACAAGGTTGTGCTGACGCCCAAGAAGAACGACTTGATTGTGAATTTGCGTATGGGATTCTTTGCGCCGGGAGGAAAGTTCAACTAGTTCTTCAACTCGTGCTATAACAACCGGGTTATGCGAATAGCGTTTTTCTCTTTTGTAGGCCTGATTGCGGTCAGCCCTTTTGCTGCGCATTCACAGAAGCCACGAGTTGCTTTCCCTACTGAGGTTGTTATAGGAAGGGATAGTTTTATTGACGTCGGTCCTCCCTTTGACTACTACGATTTGACATTTCTCCGTTCAAAAGGTGACGAAACCGATGTCGAGCGAGTAAGCCTGACACCTCCGGCAGATAGTTGTTATAGGCACGCCAGCATCGAAGTCAAACACCTTACTTTGAAAGAATCGATCTTATCGCTATTGCTGAACACCGATCCGTGCAGTTTTTCAGAGAAGGAACTTAAATCGGAGCTGAAAAGGCAGAAAAGCAGACCAGCGTTTAGTGGTATGAATGTTTTTCTTCAGACCAAATGCTCAGGTAAGACAAGAATCTTCCGCGCGGACATACTCGATAGGGATATTTTCGGTAATCGCAGAAGCACCCCACGACTCACTTCTTGGACGCAGAATCTTTTTGAAAGACTCGATCGAGCAACAGGCCAAGAGCCATGGGACAAGCCTCTCTTTTCTATCTCGGGCTCAACACAATTACCGGCTTCCGGCGAATCCGAGGTATTACAACAGATTGCTGACGGCAAGTATGATCGGATATTCGGTGATGTGCCTGATCGCCCGTCAAGCCTCTACCGTCTTGCTCAGACGGTTCCCCGTATGCCTACAGTCAATCTCGGATCTATCCAGCCTGTCCAACCTGTTACCTACGTCGAACCAAACTATCCGCCAATTGCGAAGGCAGCCAGAGTTGAGGGAAAGGTCGATTTCCATTTGATAGTTGCTCGTGATGGTTCCGCGGGAGACATTGTGATCGATTCAGGTCCAAAGATGCTTTGGCAAACCGTTAACGAAGCAATCAGGAAGTGGAAATTCTCTTTGAATGACGCCGGAAAACCCATCTACGGCTATTTGTTGTTTGTCATGCATTGTGAATCCACCTCAAAATAAAAATGGCGTCCGCGAGTGCGGACGCCATTTTTGTTTGACCGGTCGCCGGGACTACTTGGCGCCAGTATGTACGTCGCCGCCCCGCTCAAGAAGGGTAGCCTGCGCTGCTGCCAGCCTTGCCGTCAGCAGACGGAAGGGTGAGCAGGAAACGTAGTTCAGGCCGATCTTGTGGCAGAACTTGACGGACTCAGGATCGCCGCCGTGTTCACCACAGATGCCAACCTTCAGGTTTGGCCGAGTATTCCGGCCCTTCTCCACCGCGCCCTTCACCAGCTGGCCCACGCCAACCTGATCCAGAGTGGCAAACGGGTCATGCTTGAAGATTTCCGCCTTCAGATATGCGGGCAGGAAGTTGTTGATATCGTCGCGTGAGATGCCGAATGTGGTCTGCGTCAGATCGTTGGTTCCGAAGCTGAAGAACTCTGCTTCTTCGGCGATCTGATCGGCAGTCAGGGCGGCACGTGGAATTTCGATCATGGTGCCAACCTTGTAGTCCACCTTCATTTTCTTCTCTGAGAAGACTTCTTCTGCAATGCGACGCACGATGGCAGTCTGATTCCGCATTTCTTCGATTGATCCAATGAGCGGGATCATGATCTCGGGATGCGGATTCCCTCCCTTGGCCTTGACGGCAACCGCGGCCTCAATGATGGCACGCGCCTGCATCTCGGTAATCTCAGGGAAGGTAATGCCCAGGCGGCAGCCGCGCAGGCCGAGCATGGGGTTCATTTCGTGCAGCTCTTCCACGCGCTCAAGCAGCTTGCGCAGCTCCTTCAGCTTGGGCGAGCGGGGCTTGGTCGCTTCGAGTGTAGCAATCTGGACGAGCAAGTCCTCGCGCTTGGGCAGGAACTCGTGGAGCGGCGGATCAAGCAAACGGATAACCACCGGGAGTGATTCCATCGCCTTGAAGAGACCAGCGAAGTCGGAGCGCTGCATGGGCAGAAGCTTCTTGAGAGCAGCGCGGCGATCCTTCTCGTTGTTGGCGAGAATCATGTGGCGCATGTGCTCAATTCGGTCCTCTGCGAAGAACATGTGCTCGGTGCGGCAGAGGCCGATGCCTTGTGCGCCAAATTCGCGTGCCTGCTTGGCGTCGCGCGGAATATCGGCGTTGGCCCAGACCTGCAACCTGCGGATCGGATCGACCCAGCTCATGAACTTCACCAAATCGGGATCATCGGGCTGCGCATCCAGAGTCTTTAGCTTGCCTGCAATCACGCGTCCTGTGGTGCCATCGAGGGAGATCCAGTCGCCCTGCTTGTACACCTTGCCCTTCACGCGCAGTTCTTTCTTGGCTTCGTCCACGGTGCAGTCGCCTGCGCCAGCCACACAGCACTTGCCCATGCCGCGCGTAACAACGGCCGCGTGCGAGGTCATGCCACCGCGTGAGGTCAGGATGCCCGATGCGACTTCCATACCTGCGATGTCTTCCGGAGTGGTTTCGCCACGAACCAGGATGACGGACTTGTAAGAGCCGTTGCGATGGTGCTTCACTGCATCTTCCGCTGTGAAGACAATCTGTCCCACGGCCGCTCCGGGGGATGCCGGCAGACCAGTAGCAAGCACCTCAATCTTCTCGCCCTTTTCCACGAGACGAGGAACCAGGAAGTCGTAAAGCTGGTTGGGTTCAACGCGGAAAATCGCTTCTTCCTTCGTGATGAGGCCCTCTTTCACCATGTCGATGGCGATACGCACCGCCGCCAGACCTGTGCGCTTACCGTTGCGCGTCTGCAGCATGTAGAGCTTGCCATCCTGGATGGTGAATTCGAAGTCCTGAATGTCGCGATAATGCTTCTCCATCCGCTTGGTGATTTCCTTCAGCTGTGCAAAACACTCGGGCATCTGATCTTCCAGATGCGAGATCGGATTCGGAGTGCGCACACCGCTAACAACGTCTTCGCCCTGCGCATTCATCAGATACTCGCCGAAGAATACATGCTCACCAGTTGCGGGATTCCGTGTGAAACCGACACCTGTGCCTGAGTTCTCGCCCAAGTTGCCAAAGACCATCGCCTGCACATTGACCGCTGTGCCTAGCCAGTCGTCGATGTGGTTGATGCGGCGATAGGTCTTCGCGCGCTCATTCTGCCAGCTACGGAACACTGCATCGCGCGCCTGGACCAGCTGATCCAGAGGATTTTGTGGGAATTCTTTGCCGGTTTCCTTCTTCACCAGTTTCTTGTACTCGGTGATGATCTTTTTGAGGGCATTTGGCGTCAGATCGTAGTCGAATTTGACCTTTTCTTTCGCCTTAATCCCCTCAAAAATGTGCTCGAATTTCTTCTTCGGAACATCGAGCACCACATCGCCGAACATCTGGATCAGACGGCGGTAGGAGTCATAGGCAAAGCGCGGGCTATTGCTCCGCTTGGCAAGCGCCTCCACGGCTTCGTCATTCAGGCCGAGGTTAAGAATGGTATCCATCATGCCGGGCATAGAGAACTTTGCGCCCGAACGTACGCTGACCAGCAGCGGGTTCTCGCCCTTGCCGAGTTTCTGACCCTGCAGCGCCTCGAGTTTGGCGAGAGCCGCGTGCATTTCCTTATCAATGCGGGGGTTGAGCGAACCGCGCATGTACTCGCGGCAGGCTTCGGTCTGAATGGTGAATCCGGGAGGTACGGGCAAACCAGCGAGTGTCATCTCCGCCAGGCCAGCGCCTTTGCCACCCAGGACATCTTTCATGCGGCCGTTTCCATCGGCCGTACCGCCACCGAATGAATAAACGTATTGCGTTGTTGATGATGCGTTCTTCTTCTCACTTGCCTTTGCGGCAAGCGGCTGTTCCAGTACGCCCTGCGACATGGAAAATTCCTCCGTATTCGGTATCCGCTGTGGTGTTCATAGAGAGGATGGCGTACGGGGACTTGGTCCGGTTTTTTGGAAAGAAACTGTTAACGGGGCCAAGCTCGTGCGGTCGTCCAAACTCTAGGGCTACACCTTGCGGAAACAGCGAAAATTCACAACAAAAATAGCCTCGCAAGTATACATGTGCGCATGCACGTCAGCACAGTGGCACTGTGTTTCAAAGGGTTTGCGGGCACAATCTACCGAAGTTTCAAAAGCTATGCCAGTGGCACACTGGTTTGGACGCATCGCGGGCGGGATTGTGGCAGATGACGCCGGATCTATAGTCCGTGGGTATGCTTTTTGCTTTGCGAGAGCTCTCGAATCTCTTTCCGGAGCGCCGCGCGCAGGTCAAAAACTGCATTTGGATTGGTATGGTCCACGATATTCCAGATGCGCCAGGCGCCGCGTTCGCGAACGAGTTCGAGGTCGAGATCTCTCGAGTCTTTCCCGGGGCTTAGGGAGAAGCGCACATGTGCCATTGAGTGAGTTACATCCACCGGCTGCAGGTCAATCGAGAGATTCTGGATACTATCCCAGTCCTGGCAGGAACAGACGGGGTCGCTGTCGAGTACGCCGACCTGATGTGGGCCGTTTGCGAAAGCGTCCCGGTGAGCCAGAGTGCGAAGAGAAGACGCGAAGAAATTTCTGCCGCTTTTTCCCGTAAGATTCACGCCGCGACCGTTCTTGCCGTAGTGCTTGTACAGATCAGAGATGAACTGGCGCGCGGTCTGCGGTTGCTGGGCAAGGATCCTAAAGCCAAAGTCGAGGCAGGCAATGCCAAGCAACAGTATCGCGAAACGAAGACGCATGGAAAAAGGCTCCGATCCGGTTCACGAAATGGGAGATTACGCACAGTGTAAACCCCTTTTCGCACGGATTTCCGTTGGAGCCTTTTGAGATTGATTCCGTGGCAGATTTGGCCGCTTATTTCAGAGAGACGCAGCCGTTCAGGCGGCCGGTTGCACGCTGAAAGACAGCCGTTTGTCGGAGGCGATCAGGATGTGATCAAGTCCGACAAGGGCCAGAATTTCCGCGACGCGATGCGTGGCATGAATCACAGCGAAGCGATGGCCTGCGGCGTTGGCGCGCTCGAAGAGGGTAATCAGAACGGCGATGCCGGCTGCATCGATTCTGTCGATGCGGCTCATGTCGAGAGCCACGTTGCTGTTGCGGACCATGGGGGTGATCTGCTCCAGCAGATTCTGTTCCTTTCCGCGGATCAATTCATGCGTGACACATGGGGGAACAAGTGCGGTTTCATCAGCGAAAGTAGGAAGGGGAGTCATAGCTTTGCCTCCTTAGGGCAAACGGTTCACGGGTTCAGTTTCGTGCAAGTCAGACGAGAGCGTTTGTACTACCCACTTGCTTGCATCTTCACGGCCATTTGGCGCCAAACCGTAATACTCTGCAAATAAGGGTGATGCAGGATTTCGGTCCATCGCGCTGGGCTGCGACTGTGTTCAGTTTTGGATGTGTCGTCCGCAATTGAACATGCTGAAGTAGGTACGCAAGCGATCAGGTATTTGGTTCCGCCGTGAATAGTGAAATTTTCAATTCGAACGTTTCGACAGAAGGCTCACTTGATCCGCAAAAGTCGCGCGCGCTGGCTCTGGCGGCGGGCTTTACCGAGGCTGCAGTGGTTGCTTTGCCGCAAACGAGCGTAGAGCGCGATGCGCGGCGCTTTGAAGAGTGGATGCGTGCCGGCCGAGGGGGAACGATGCATTACCTGGGCCGGACAGGGGAAGATGGCCGGCTGGTGCGCGCACGCGTTGCCACGCCCTTTCCGTGGGCACGGTCGGCGATTGTGTGTTTTGCCAGCTACCATGCAGCACAACCTCTCTCAACCCAAGACGCGCTGGAGAACTCCGGCTGGATTGCACGATATGCATGGTCAAGCCGGGTAGATGCAAGCGGGGAACGACGACCTAGTGATTACCACAAAGTTCTGCTGAAACGCATGCGTGCCGTTGAAGAGCGGCTTCACGCGGAACTTGGTGAATTTGAGTCGCGGGCGTATGTGGATACGGGGCCGGTGGTGGAAAGGACGCTGGCTTCCTCAGCAGGGTTGGGCTGGACTGGAAAGAACACCTGCCTGATTCATCCGAAGCTGGGATCGTTTGGGTTTCTTGCAGTGCTGTTAACCAGCCTCAAACTCAGTCCGAAGGATTCCCCACTGGAAGTGCCGGACAGGTGTGGGAGTTGTACTCGGTGTATTGAGGCGTGCCCGACGCATGCATTGATTGCTCCGTACCAGATGGATGCACGGAAGTGCATCAGTTATTTGACGATCGAGCACAAGGGCGCCATTGCGCCGGAGCTGATGGAGGGGATGGGACGGCAGGTTTTTGGCTGCGATATCTGCCAGGATGTGTGCCCGTGGAACCGGAAGGCACCAATTAGTGGCGATCACGAGCTGGAACCACGGCAGGAACTAGTGAACCCGGCGCTGGAGTGGCTGGCTGCGCTGGACGAGGCTGAATGGGAAAAGCTGTTCAACGGTTCACCGGTGCGGAGAGCCGGCTTTCAAGGCTTCAGAAGGAATCTGGCGGTGGCTATGGGCAACAGCGGAAGGTGGCAATTTGGCGCGACTTTGCATGACTGGGCGGCGGTTGCGGACGAGGGGTTACGCGCGGCCGCCCGGTGGGCACTTGAGAAGCTGAATGCGCTCGAATAGAGCGCAGGATCTCCTCACGGGGCATGGTGCTGCTCCGTAGCTTGATGATCTTAAACAGGTTTTGCGCTAGGCGAGGCGCATGACGTTGGCCGCGCTCAGGCCTTTGGGGCCCTGCTGGCACTCGAATTCAACTGAGTCGCCCTCATTCAGCGTGCGATAGCCGCTTTCCTGAATGGCAGAGAAATGTACAAATACGTCTTCACCGCTGGACCGCTGGATAAAGCCGTAACCCTTGGCTCCGTTAAACCACTTCACAACACCCTGTTCCTTCATCACTGCTTCTCCTTCTTTCATTGCCGGTACTTCCGGTCTCATGGACCTCAAAAGAAAACCAAAGCTGCCGAAGCACGTCAAACATCTCGCTGAGACAGCTCACTCGACGCCCTGAATTGGTTGCACCCGGCACACACCAAAGCTGCAATTCTCGAATGGCCTACCACTGTGCTGGACGGTTCGGGGAAGCGAACCGTGCCCTAGTTATGGCAGGAAACGCATAAGGATGCAACAAAAAACTGGGCTTAACCCCGACCAACGTTGGAGGAAACCGTCAAGTGGATTTCCGGTTCTGACAAAATGCGTAGATGGGCGATACCGACTATTCTGAAAGGACATCAAGGCTCAGGGCGGAAGTGGTCACCGTCTGTGTATGTCGGTTTTCTGGTTCTGGAGGCTAGTGGTTGGCGGAAGTCTCAAATCCCGGTATGGAAACAGGGGCAACAGTGACATCAGCAGAGGCCAGGGTGACTGCGGATGCGAATGAGGCAGCCTCTGAGCCGATGCACGCCGAAGGGGTGGTGGATGTTGCCGAGCTGGTAGCAGAGTCGAAGTGGTTCCGGTGGCGGCACAGCGGCAAGGCACTGATCAGCTATCTGCTGGACAGCGAGGTGCATACGTTCGCGTTCAGCGTGGCGGCCAACGCGATTATTTCGTTCATTCCGTTCATCATTCTGCTGTACACGCTGGCTGACTCTTATTTCCATTCACGCGCAATGGTGGATGTGGTGGGCGAGATGGTGCACTACTTTCTACCGTCAAACCAGGACTGGGTGGCGCTAAATTTGCAGGTGGCGGCGGCGCGTCATGGGATCCAGTGGTTCTCACTGCTGATGATTCTGGTGAGCTGCACGGGAATTTTTCTACCGCTTGAGGTGGCACTGAACCAGGCATGGGGCGTGGCGCGAAGCCGCAACTACCTGATGAATCAGCTTGTGGCTTTCGGTCTGGCGATATTGATGGTGGGGCTGGCGATGGGCTCGATTGTGCTGAGCACGTGGCAGCGGCAGGTGCTGAGCTTTCTGTTCTTTGGGCATACGGACAACTTTTTCTTCAATAGCATCAGCTATCTGTGGCTGGCGATCTCAACGGGCGTGGCGTGCATCCTGTTCTTCTTCTTTATTTACTGGCTGCTGCCGAACCGGCGTGTGCCGTGGAGGCCGGTGATGCGGACTGCGGTGGTGACGGGCATTATCTGGCTGTTGGCCAAGAACATCTTTGTTTCCGTGCTTCCGCATCTTGACCTGAAGGCGTTGTATGGGCCGTTCTATGTTTCGGTGGGCCTGTTGTTCTGGGCGTATACCTCGGGGTTGATTCTGTTTGCCGGTGCGCAGTTCAGCGTGGCGCGGTGGGGCAGCGGGAATCACGACTAGCCATTGCATGGAGCAGCCGGCGCTTGCGCGCCCGGGAATCGGTCTGAAAATTGCCGGAAAAATCTGGTGGTTTGAGACGGATTTTTGCCGGTGATTGCCGGTGGAAACCGACCTGGAATCTGCGATGGTGCGATTTCTCCAGATCCATATAGGGATTTGAGCGCGGTTTGACGAGGGAAAGCTGGATTGTTGCCAGAAAAGTGGTCTGCCCATTGCTGCTATGGTCGGAAATTGGTCAGATCCGGTGAATTTGTGAAGCACATCTATATCGTTCATACAGGCTCCAGCGGTACGGCAGCCGCTTGCGTCTCACTTGCAGGAGGGATTGTGGCAACCCCGGCCGCCAACCGCGCGGGACCTGGGCACCCTTCATTTGATGTCTGCTAATGACAGGTCAGGGATGAGGCCTTGCAGAGAATTTGTGCCTGAGGTGGCAGGATAGAGGCATGGTGCTTGAAGTGGCGAGGCTGGATGTATTGGCGGGCCGGGAGGCGGAGTTTGAGGCGGCGATGCGAGCGGCGCGCCCGTTGATTGAGGCGACGGATGGGTTTGACGGGATGGAACTGCGAAGATGCGTGGAGACACCGAACCGGTATTTGCTAACGGTGCGGTGGCGTGCGCTTGAGGATCACACGATTGGGTTCAGGCAATCAGAGCGGTATGCGCGATGGCGGGAGTTGCTACATCACTTCTACGATCCGTTTCCCGTGGTTGAGCATTACGAGGAGTTGGAAGCCGAAGGCCGCCGGTAATAAGTGGGTGGCTACGTGACCGATCCACGACGGGTAACAACGGCAGCAGGATGACGAGGATGATGACGGGATCTATTTGAGTTGTGACGGTTCGGCGCGATTGGGGATGAGGATGGGGATGCCGTTGGTGATGGGGTAGATGCGATGACAGGCTGTGCAGGTAAGTGTGTCGCCGGTGGCGTGGAGAGCGGAAAAGCAGACGGGGCAGGCGAGTTCGCCGGCCCAGGTGGCCAGGCCTGTGACGGGTTGGGGTGAAGTGGTCATTTGTGCGTTCCTAGGGTATCTGCGATGTGGGTATGACGTTTGCGGGGGATTCCGCAAGACTTTTTGCCAGGTCAATTTTCTGCTGGATTGCAGAGAGGCGCGCGAGTACTTCATTCCGCGACTCGGGGGAGATTTCACCATCCCGTATGGCTTCGCGCAGGGATTCCTTCAGTGAATCGCGGAGCTTGACGAGTGTGGCGAGGGGGTATTCAACATCCATAATCAAACCAGAGTAGCGGAGAAGGACAGGGATTGCAGCCCGACCAAAGTTGTATCTGATCCACAGTGGAGCCAATACCGGGATTCTGCGTGCAGAAGTTTTGGCTGGGGAAGGTTACTGGATGGTTGCGCCGGGGGTGTCGTCGCCGGACTCGGGATTGCTGGGGCGCGGCGCGCGGGTGAATTCGCGTTCGATTTTCTGGTTGGTGCCGGACTTGGCCAGTTCATAGGCGACGCGGATGCCGTTGTAGATGGCGTTGTCATTGGAGGAGCCGTGGCCGATGATGCAGACGCCGCGGACGCCGAGCAGCGGAGCGCCACCGTATTCGGTGTAGTCGAGGCGGCGGCGGAATTCATTGAAGGCGCGGCGTGAGAGCATGGCGCCGACCTGGGCGGTGACGGTGCGGGTGAGCGACTCGCGGAGCGCGTCACGGACGAAGCGGCCGATGCCTTCACTGGTTTTGAGGGCGACGTTGCCGACGAAGCCGTCGCAGACGATGACGTCCGCATTGCCGTTGAAGATGTCGCGGCCTTCGACGTTGCCGATGAAGTGGAGCGGCAGGGCTTTGAGGAGGGGTGTGGCTTCGCGGGTGAGCTCGTTGCCCTTGGTTTCTTCTTCGCCGATGGAGAGCAGGCCAACGCGGGGGCGCGAGACCTTGAAGACGCTGCGCGCGTACATTTCACCCATGACGGCAAACTGTTCGAGGTTGTGAGCTTTGCAGTCGACGTTGGCACCGACGTCGAGGAGGATGCAGGGGTTGCCCGTTGTGGTGGGCATGGGTGTTGCAAGGGCGGGGCGGTCTACGCCGGGCAGGGCGCCGAGGACCATCTTGGCGGTGGCCATGGCTGCGCCGGTGTTGCCAGCAGTGACGAAGCCGGAGCACTTCTGCTCGCGGACGAGCTTGAGGCCAACGCGCATGGAGCTGTCCTTCTTGGTTCGGACGGCGTGCGCGGCCTTTTCATCCATACCAATACGCTCTGAGGCGTGGTGGATGACGATGGGCAGGTCTTCTTCTTCCAGATGTTCGTCGAGGAGGTCGCGGAGCTCGGGTTCAGGGCCAACGAGATGCACCCGGACCGGGAGCGCGCGGCAGGCAAGAATCGCCCCCCGGATCTCGGGCTCGGGTGCTTTATCGGAACCAACTGCGTCCAGCGCAATATCGATGAGCATGGCGCTCAGTTTACTTCAGACCTCGGGTAAAGGTTACTTTGCTTCCTTCACGTCCACAACGGCGCGACCTTTATACGTGCCGCACTTAGGGCAGGCGCGATGCGGTAGCTTCTTTTCGTGGCAATTGGGGCACTCGGAAATGCCGGTTGCAGTAAGAAAATCGTGCGCGCGGCGGGTTGCGGTGCGGCGAACGGAGTGGCGCCTTTTCGGATTAGGCATGGTCGAATTCCTTTCGTTGTCCCGAGTATCCTGGTGCGGCTTTTCGGCTCGCCAGCGGAACCCGCACGCGGCCTAGACAGCCGTTCGGCGTGCAAGGGACTTCTTTCCAATCTCAGTGGGTCGTACGGCTCAGGACTTTATCTGACTGCGGAGGCCTGCGAGAGCCTCCCACCGGGGGTCGGCCGGCCCCTGTTCACAGGTGCAAGGGTCGAGGTTCCGGTTCTTTCCGCAGCGCGGGCAAAGTCCTTTGCAATCAGCCTTGCACAGGGTTCGTGCCGGGAGGGCTAAAAGCACCTGCTCACGGAGCACATCTTCCAGTAAAAGGCTGTCTTTTTGATAATACCCGATTTCGGTTTCCGGCGCAGTAATGGAGCGTTCCGGGGCGTCAGAATCAACCTGTGCGGGACGGAAGATGAGGTCGAATTCGGCCTGGAGTGGAATCTGGACGGGTTCGACGCAGCGAGCACAAGGCACTTCAAACTGACCGCTGAAGTTGCCTCGGAGGCGGATGTCAGGGACGATTTCGCGGGGTCCGCGGTGCTCGTGGATGACCTCTGCGCGGCCGGTGGTGGTGAGTGGACCTTCCTGAATAGCCTCTTCGCCGAAGTCGATGAGGCCGGAGTCAAGGCGAAGGTCGAAGTCGATGGGCTCTTTTTCGAGCTCGGAAACGCGGAACTCCATGAAGTTGAGAGTAAGGCTGGAGGGGGGCGGAGTCAAACTTCAGGGGTCAGGGGAATACGGAAAGGAGGTGGCGGGTGCAATCATCCTGGTTCGACGTATGATGAGCAAACCATGAGCGAGAAATTTCAGTTTCGTGTGGCGGGTGCGGGGGATATTGCGGCGCTGGTGGAGATGATTAATGCCGCGTTTGCGGTGGAGACGTTTCTTGAAGGGCCGCGGACGGATGCAGCGCGGCTGGCTGCGGCGATGGAGGCGGGCGAAATCCTGATGGCGGTGGATGAAAGTGAGAACCCTGTGGCAACCGCCAACATAGAACGGCGTGGTAAGCGCGCGTATATGGGATTGTTCGGCGTGGACCCGAAGCGGCAGGGACAGGGGCTAAGCCGGATGATTCTGGAGGAGGCCGAACTGCGGCTGCGCGCGGAGGGTGTGACGGCGATTGATCTGACGGTGCTGAACCTGCGGCAAGAACTGCTTCCGATTTATCGCAAGCTGGGTTTCAGGGAGACGGGGACACTGCCGTTCCACATGGACCAGAAGGTGAAGCCCGGGTTTGAGTGCCACCTGATTGCGATGACGAAGGAAATTTAGTCGCAGGCTCCTGCGGCTCAGCACTGCCCGCTATTCGCTCGCACCATTGCATGGAGTTTCTGCTCTTTTTGAGTGCGGGAGAGTTGCGGGCCTGCTTGCCAGCGGCTAAACCTATGAAAATGCTTGACTTTCGTGGGAAATATTGATATACTACTAAAGCGGCTTTCGCGCTGAGGCGCACTGTGCGGCTGCGGAAAGGAAAGAGTGATGAGTGAAGTGAAGGTGCAGATGGAAGCGTTTTTTGCGGAGTATGCGCGAACGAATGATGGTGGGGATTATGAGCGGGAGGCTGGTTACTTTGCGCCGGCGTTTGTGGCTGCGGGCCCGGCTGGTGCGCAGGTGGTGAAGCGCGATGATTTTGCGGCTGCGCTGCCGAAGCGGAAGCAGATGTTTGAGGCTTGGGGGCAGAAGGGGGCGACCCTGAAGAATTTGGAAGTGACGGAGCTGGATACACGGCGTGTGCTGGCGATGACAGAATGGCGGATGGATTTTGAGTTGAAAGACGGCAGGAAAGATGCGCTGGATGTGAAGTCGATATTTCTGGTGGAGGAGAATGCGGGGCGATGGGAGATTGTGCTCTACCAGGCGTGCCAGGACATTGTGGCGCTGGTGCGCGCGCGAGGGTGGATGGAATGATGCGCCTTAGAGTAGTTCCCGAATTCATGTCGACCTTTTCTGAAGGAAAAGAACGCTCAGAAATATTCCTTGGGCTTACACAAATTCGGGGCTGCTCTAGCGGCGTGATTTGGATTTCGATTTGGAGGGGCGCACTTCGCCGAGGTCTTTGAAGGTGGGGAGCGGGGCTGTGTCTTTGCCGGTGCGGCGCACGATGGTTTGGACGAGTGCGTAGGATATGGTGCGTGGCGCGGCGGGATGCGAGACGCCAGTGGCGGGGTCGATGGCGGCGTTAGGAGTTGTGGCGATCTGGAAACTGAAGACGGGGTTGGTGCCGCCGCCGTTGGCCGGCTCGGTGGAGAGCGTGATGGGCAGGTAGCCCTGAATGTTGCGCAGCCGGAATGCGGTCTCGTAGCGGTGGCGCTTTACGTTCCACGTGAAGACGCGGATCTGATCGAAGTCATACGGGAGGCCCCACTTGTACGGGGCGAGAGCGACGACGTATTCGGGGACCTCGTGATCGGGTTGGGTGGACTGGTCATCATGCGCACGGCGAAGGATGTAAGCGCCGACGATGCGCTGGCCCTCAGAGTATTGCGCAATGCTGAAGGGGGCGTTGACGTCAAAGCCGCTGGCGAGCATCCAGCCGTAGTGGTTTTGTGCGTCGTGTATGAGCCACCAGTCTTCAAGAGGCGGTGGGGCGCCGGGTGTTGTTGCGCGGGCGTTGGCCCTGGGAATGGAAGCGCGCTTGAGAAGCTGGACTTTGGCGTTTTCCCCGAGCAGGTAGAAGCGGTCTGTTTCACGGCCAGGGGTGAGGTGGAGGTAATAGTCGTTGCGCAGGGTGGCGCTG
>JAGWSG010000217.1 GCA_028876335.1 Acidobacteriota bacterium | reverse complement strand
TGTCTGCAATTATTTGTACCAACGATATATGTCTTTATGGCTTTTCTTCGTCAACAGGCCATCCCGTACAAATATCGCTCCCGTCTGTCCACAGAAAACCGGACTTTCCACCTTTCCCTCAACAGACAGCACGTATCCGGCTACAAGTTCGTCGCCATTTCACGCATACCCACTTCCTACCGCAAAACGGCCACCTTTCCCTCAACACCCACCCCAAAATCGACCACGACTTCCTCAACTTTTCGCTTTCCTCCCCAGTCCTTTGGACCTTCGTCCACTGTCCCCGTTTCCTTGCCTTAGTAAACCGATAAACCTAGCCAATCACACCCTGTTCCTAGTAAAGTTCTTGGCGGCTCGCTACTGGACTGAAACTCTTCGTCTACGCGACGCCCTGAAGGAGAAATCGCCCCATGCACGTCCGTCGATTCGCCTGGTTCGCCGTTGTTGTAGCGCTTGCGGTTACCGCCGCCGCGCAGACACCTGACGCTGCGCAAACACCTGAATGGCTCAACACCAACCTCTCGCCGCAGCAGCGCGCGCACGCCATCGTCAGCAAAATGACGCTGCAGGAAAAGGCCGAGCAGCTTGAGGACTGGGCCACCGCCATTCCGCGCCTCGGCGTGCCCGACTATCAGACCTGGAATGAGGCTCTTCACGGCGTCGCCCGCGCAGGTTATGCCACCGTCTTTCCCCAGGCCATTGGCATGGGTGCCACCTGGGATCCCACAATCGTCCACGCCATGGGCGACGTCGTCAGTGACGAGGCGCGCGCCAAGTACAACCAGGCACAACGCGAGGACAACCACCGCATCTTTTACGGGTTGACCTTCTGGTCGCCCAACATCAACATTTTCCGCGACCCACGCTGGGGCCGCGGCCAGGAAACCTACGGCGAAGATCCCTATCTCACCGGCCGCATGGGCGTTGCCTTCATTGAAGGCGTGCAGGGCCCCGATCCAAATCATCCCCGCGCCATCGCCACCAGCAAGCACTTCGGCGTGCACTCCGGCCCTGAGCCCCTGCGCCATGGCTTCAACGTCGATCCTTCGCCGCGCGACCTCGAAGAGACCTACATGCCCGCCTTCCGTGCCACCGTCATGCAGGGCCATGTTGACTCCGTCATGTGCGCCTACAACGCCATCAATGGTTGGCCGGCCTGCACCAACAAAATGCTCTTGAAAGACCACTTGCGCGACGCATGGGGCTTCAAAGGCTTCGTCGTCTCCGATTGCGGCGCCATCGTAGACGTCTTCCAGGGTCACAAGAAAGTCGCTGACATCGAGCACGCATCCGCCCTCTCGCTTGAGGCCGGTACCGATCTCTCCTGCAGCATCTGGGCGCCCGGCTTCAACTCACTCGCCACGGCTGTGCAGCAAGGTCTTGTCCCTGAGTCGCTTGTAACGCAGGCCGCAGAGCGGCTTTACACCGCGCGCTTCGAACTGGGAATGTTTGATCCCCAGGGTTCAAGCCCGAACGACCACATTCCCTTCTCTGACGTGGCCAACGCCGCGCACCGGCGCGAAGCCCTGAAAGCTGCGGAAGAATCCATCGTTTTGCTCAAAAACTCCGGTGTCCTCCCACTCAAATCCAGCCCCGGCAAGATCGCTGTCATTGGACCCACAGCCGACCTGCTTCCTTCCATCCTCGGCAATTACGTCGGCACGCCCTGGCACCCCGTCACGCCGCTCGACGGCATGCTGCAGCAATTCAAAACATCGCCCATTCTCTACGCACAGGGTTCCACCCTGGCCGAAGGCGCCGCCGTCCCCGTACCCCGCACAGCCTTTGGCCTCGGCAGGGGACTAAAAACCGAGTTCTTCGGTGATTCCGACTGGACCGGCAAGCCTGTCGCAGTCACCAACGAACCTCTGGTCCAGGCAGACTGGGAAAGCGCCAAACCAAACCATGCAGTCGATACGGTGAACTACTCTGTCCGCTGGTCCGGCACCATCGCCGCACCCGCCGCCGGGCACTACGTCTTCTCCGTCGAGCCCGCGGACAGCTTCCCTTACTCGCCCGTGGAAGACTACAAGCTCATCATTGACGGCAAAGTTGTCTCCGAAGGCAGCCTGCGTGGCGCGCGGAATTTTTCCGCCACGGGCAACTTCCATACCGAAACAGGCGCCTCGCCAACCGCACCCCCGGTTATGGCCAACCCCAAAATCCCCGACATTCCCTACGACTTTGCTGACAATAAAGTGCACGAATTCGTCTTCGAATACTCCCACGCCGGCGACCGGGCAGGCGGTGGTGTCACCCTCAAGTGGGTCGCCCCCGCGCAAGCGCAAATCGACGAAGCCGTCTTCCAGGCCAAACAGGCCGACGTAATCGTAGCCTTTGTTGGCCTCTCGCCCCAACTGGAAGGCGAGGAAATGCGCATCAAAATCCCCGGCTTTAACGGCGGCGATAGAACATCCTTGGATCTGCCAGAACCCCAGGAGAATCTTCTGAAGGCGTTGGCTGCAACCGGCAAACCGCTGGTAGTTGTTTTGCAGTCAGGTTCAGCGGTTGCGCTCAATTGGGCCAATGAACACGCAGGCGCAATGCTTGAAGCGTGGTATCCGGGCGTGGATGGTGGCACCGCTATTGCGCGCACCCTTGCGGGAGAGAACAATCCAGCGGGACGTCTGCCGGTCACGTTCTACAAGTCGGTCGATGGGCTTCCAGCCTTTACTGATTACTCAATGAAGGACCGTACGTATCGCTACTTCACGGGCAAGCCGCTCTGGGGATTCGGATACGGACTCAGCTACTCAACGTTCAAGTATGGGCCGGTAAAGCTGTCCTCGGAAAACCTCAAGGCAGGTGAGCCGCTCACCGCTACCGTAACCGTCACCAATGAGGGAACGCTCGCAGGCGATGAAGTGGTAGAGGCTTATCTGAAGACTCCACAGGCCGGCGGACCAATTCAATCGCTCGTCGCCTTCGACCGCGTGCACATCAGCGCAGGATCGAGCAAGGAAGTCACGCTGACCATCGACCCACGCTCGCTCTCCAGTGTGGATGAAAAGGGCAATCGCAGTATCCTTTCCGGCAAATACTCGCTCACACTGGGCGGAGCGCAACCGGAAGAAACTGCGGCCAAGTCGGCGGCAAATTTCACCATTACAGGAACTGAAGCACTTCCAAAATAAAACCGGAGAATCATCGGCGCGTCTGCTACTCCAGCAGGCGCGTCGGTGCTCCTGCATCTTCTTCTCGTCCGGCGCCAAGGCCGAACTGCGAAAGCACAGCGCAGAGCAAAGCCCATACCAGTGCGATCAACCCTAGAAGAGTGAGCACAGGCCCACCGACGGCCGCGGGGCCATATGTCTCTATGCTGAGCTTCACCACGGAGCCCGCGAAGGGATAGCCAACATTGAGGCCCGCATTGCCGTGGCAGTATCCAAAAATTAAACCCAGCCCTCCAGCCAGCATGAGCACGGCAAGAATCAGTGGTCGATCTGCTCTCATTGACAAGAACCTCCCTTCAATATTTCGACGATGAAATCTCCGCCGGGGATGTACGCACACTCTACACCCTGTCTACGCAAATTGTGGAGTCTCAACAGGTTGTCCCGAAGCACCGGCACAAATGCTCTGCCACGGCTCTGTTGCGAGCGAAAAGCGAGCGTCTGCCGCACGCAGTGCAAAGAAAAGGCGGCATCGCTTGCGCTTTGCCGCCGCCCTGTCCCTGGGTTGATTTGTTGAAGTAAATCAATACTGCTAAACCCGTTTGTTGACCTCTACTGCAACAGCTTGGTCACTTCCTGCTGCACGCTGTTGGCCTGCGCCAGCGCCGCAATCCCAGTCTGACTCAAAATCTGATACTTCGAGAGCGCCGATGTGGCTGACGCGTAATCTGTTGCCTTCACTGCGTCCTGAGCGGCAGTTACGTTTTCCTGCTGGGTGGCCACCACCTGGCTCACGGCGTTGAGCGTATTAATCTGTGCGCCAATGTAACCGTCCTGCGCAGCCACATACGAGATTGCGAGATTCAGTTGGCCCAGGGCCACCTGGGCATTCACTTGGTTCAACAGGTTTGTCGAACTCAGGTTGATGGTCTTGTCGCCGCCTGTAGCAAACTGATAGCCGATGGTTGTGACGGCAGATTGATTAGCGTTGAGAGAGGTTGCACTCGTGGTCGAATCTGCAAGTGTGCCCAGCGCAATAGCTACGTTCGGGTTGGTGTTCGTGAGCTGAATGCCGGTGTCATTGGCGTCCACTCCGCTAACGCCCGCGACGCCCGCAGTGGTGAATGAGGCTGTTACACCGGGAATGTTCTGGGCATTGATCTCTGCAATCAATGCGCTGACTGAAGTTGAAGTCGTCGTGTACGTCGTCTGTGTGCCGTCCTGGGCAGTTGTCGTAAAAGTCAGCCCACCGCCGACCGTGTCAGTAGTTGCGCCCGCAGTCGTCAGCACGCCTGCCGTGTCTGCAGATAAATCAATGAACTGCCCATTACTGTTCTGCTGCACCGTCCCGCCGAAGTCTCCCAGCGTGGAGGAACTCAGCTTGGCAAAGTAGATGTTGTCAATCGAAGATCCAGTGATGGACGAGTCACCCGTGTAAATATCAACGCCTCCCAGATTGCCGGTGAAGACGCGCACCTGGTTGTAGGTTGTGGTTGTTCCAATGTTGTTAATTTCGGCCAGAATCGACTGGTACTCCTGGTTGGCCGCCGCCTCCTGCGTAACGTTAAGCGTGCCGTTGGAGGCTTCCGTGGCAAGCGTAATGGCACGGTTCAGCAGATTGGTTACCTGCGAGAAGGCGCCGTCGGCCACCTTGAGCAGCCCCACGCCAGCGGTTGCATTCGTGGCTGACTGCATAAGAGCGGCTGAGTTTGCCGCAAGTCCGTTGACCAGCGACAGGCCGGCTGCGTCATCCGCGCCCGAGTTGATACGCGAACCAGACGAGAGCTGCTGCAGAACCGTCTGCAGACTGGCGTTGGTGTTGTTGAGATTGTTCGACGCGTAGATCGCGGAAAGATTGTTCAAGACCCCGAGTGACATACGGTTTCTCTCCTCATCTGATGCGTCCTACCGCAGTCTCAATCCTTCGAGCATCGCTGCTCGCTCGCGGGAACTGCATCCACACCCTTCATCGGTTCGCCGTGAGCTAACTTTAGTCATTTTTCTCTGAACTGGATTCTCTCCAATCTGTATGACTTCAAGGCAGTCGGTCTGAATTTGTCTCAGCACGCGTCATTGACTGTAAGAGATTGCTCCAGCAACTGACCGGAAATGCTGCACTGCGCTGTACTTCAACGCGACAGACCGACACCGCAAGCTGGTTCGCTGCGGCCCTCTGTGAAGTTGGTAAACTCCGCGAAATGCGCAAAAAATCGGCGGCAAGGGAAAATACCCACTTACCGCCATCGGTTTGAGCTGGATTTGGCTAGCAATTCCTGCTCATTCCGCATCTGCTCTCTGCGTGTAAACCTAGCTGCCGCCTGAACCAGATCCCGGTGCACCCGGTGCACTATCTGGCTTTCCTCCGTCCGGAGGCGGAGGCGGTCCATTGCGACGGCCGTCGCGCCGGTCCCATCTGTGATCACGGCGATTCATGCGGTCCTTCCGATCGGCCTGAAGAATCTTCCACTGTTCAGGCGTCAGCTTGGCACGAATTGCCAGGAGAAAGCGTGCGTTCGCCTTCTCCAATTCAGCGCGGGCCATGGCAACTTTGTCGATCTGCGCAAGAATTGCGGACTCATTTGGCTGGTCTGCGCTCATCATTGGGTCCATCGCAAGTTCCGCCTTTTCCAGGTTGGCATGCAAATCAATCAGCTTCTCGCGATGATCAAGCAGGATTCCGTCCATTGCCTTGCGCTGCTCATCTGTCAGTTTGAGCTTCGCAATCATGTTGGGAGAGTTCCACCACCGCCAATGATTTCCGTGTGATCCCATCATCCTCTGCATCGGTGGCCGGTGGCCTCCGAAGTCGGGCGGGGGACCGCCCTGTGCCTGTGCTGCCGCAACACCCAATGTGCCAAGTGCAACGGACATAACTGCCCACCGTGCTACATTCCAGACTTTCATCTTCCTACCATCCTCAACTCCCCGTTCGCGAGAGCGTACAAGTCGTTCGGGGGCTTCGTAACAAGGTTGCATCTTGCCATGAGCGCGGAGATTCTAGTCGGCTCCGTCGCCCGCCGCTTATTGTGAGTTGGATTCATTCATCAGTTGGGCCAGCGGCTCCATGGCCTCTGGCACCTCCCGAGAAAGGTCACTGTCTACATTCGCCAGTAACCTCTCTTCCTGCAATGCACGCCGCTGGGCTAGTTGCCGCTGCTGCTCCTGTTTCTGCTGCTCAAGCGCAATCTCCTTCTGCACTTCATTGCGATGATGAACGTAGAAGCCACCGGAGACCCCAGCCAGAAGCAGCGATGCGGACATTGCCCAGGCAGCTGCAAAACGCCAACCATGACGAACTGCGGTGTGCACAACCGTGCGCGGACGGGTCATGGCATTGTCGCTCCACGCATGTACGCTTGCCTTGAAGTCTCCAATCGCCTGTTGTACTGCCGGATCCAGTTCGTTCAGTGCAGCCGTCTTTGCGGCATTTCGCTCAAGTTTGTTGAATTCACTCATTGCATTTCTCCCAGCTCTGCTCGCACACGGCCCAGCGCACGCGACAGATGTGCCTTCACGGTGCCTTCACTCAGACCCGTGGCTATGGCAATTTCTCCCAAGTCCATTTCTTCAACGAAGCGCAGAAGAAAGACTGTCTTCTGCCGTCCGCTCAATTTCTCCACAACGCGCCACACATGCCTTACTCGTTCTTTTGCGAGCAGGTGCTGTTCGGCGGTTCGTTCTCCGCTCGGCAGCCAGTCGCTGGCTTCGTCCAGGTCCACCGAATTGGTGGTGGCCTGGCGCCAGAACTGCAGCCGTCGGTTACGCCAGTGATCGCGCTGCAGATTAATTGCGATCCGCATCAGCCACGTCATAGCAGTTGAATCACCGCGAAATCCGCTCCAGTTCCGATGCGCCTTCAGGAAGCAGTCCTGAGTCAGCGTCTCGGCCAGATCGATGTCACGCGTTGACGCCAGCAGGAAGCGGAAGATTTGCGGACGATGACTCTCGACCATCCGTGCAAAATCATCTGCGGCTGGTTCGTTCGTTGAGGTCATCCTCATCGCTTCCACTATGGTGCTGGCTGCCATCACTCAGGTAGACGGGCCGGCCCGCAACCGGGTTTACACGAAGACCATGAATTGTGCGCTTTAAGGCAGAGAACTGTGTCTGCCCAAACGCACAGAGCTTCAGGATTTGGTTAACAATCTCAACTCCCAACTTGTGGTGGGCTGGCCTGTTTGCTCAGCCAAAGCCCGCAACTGAACAATTTGCGGCTGATCGGGAAACTCTGCGGGCACAAAGCGGAAGGCCGCGGACGCCACCGGAACTGAAAAGGTTGAGGGTGAGGTGGGAGGTGGGCCCGCAGCCGCAGCGAGTAGTCGGTTCTGCGTGGTGAGTTCGTTGAAGTAGGCTGGATTTACGGAGGCCGGCGCGCCCAGGAGCCACGGCCCGTACCAGTAACTCGCGCGGCCGGCGGATTCCTCCGAACGCAGCTTCATTTTGTAGCTCACATCAAACTGTTCACCAGCACGCCATACCCTCTCTGCGCTTAGATAACCGGGCACGACCTGCTCGAGCGATGCCTGCCCCGGCAACATCGCATTGACCTCGTCTGCCCATTCGGGCTTACGAATAGAAAATGTGAGTGCGCGTTCCGGTGCACGCAAAATGCGCACGCGAACGACGCCTTCCTTCTCCATGCGGGACTCAACCGATGCCGCGAATTCAGGCTCTTGGAGGAAGCCATCCATGGGAAAGTCGAGCAGAATGCGATCCTGCTGCGCACGAAATGCGCTTTGCGCCATTGCAGGAAAAGTGCGCAAACCATGCAAGGTGCAACACCACCACGCGCGCACTGCCCCGGCAGCCGGAAATCCGGTTTCTGTGTAGACTCGATGGCCGAAGTCACCGGTTTCGTACTGGTTGAATGCGAGTTCGTTGAACATGGCGCGCTCAGCAAGAGCCGCGTACTTATGCTCGCCGGTTGCATGCCAAAGAGCTAGATTAAGACGCACCCAATCGCACTCGGCGCAGCCCTCCGTGCGGTGATTATTGGGGCTCCAGCCCTCTGGCACGCCGCCGGTGATCAGTGCGTCTTTGCTGGCGGTAATTGCGCCCCATGCAGTTGTACACTGCTTGAGAAGGTTGACATCACCGGTTTCTGCGTAAAGATCCATGACACCTCGCAGACTGGTGAGATATCCGTGGACGTGGTCACTCGGTCGGCGCTCAATGACTGCAGCAGTCTGTTCGGCGAGCTTTCGATAGCGCTCATCTTTCGTCGCGCGGTAAAGCAGAGCGAGTCCTTCAGTCTGTTGCATCCAGCAGACGTAACTTGATGCGAAATGTTGTGCGCCAAAAGCTTCACGCATTTCAGCGGAAAGCATCATGGGACCGATACGGACCAGAAAATCTCCGAGCCGCCCGGCCGCGATCAACACTTCGGGCCGTGGCTTCCAGGAGTAATACTCAAGCAGGCCGACGAGGAGTCTTCCGTTGCCCCAAAGCAATGCCATATCGTTGTCGCCAGGTTTCCCTGCATCAAAACCGGCGCCAAAGTAGCCTTCAGGTTTTTGCAGAGCCAACGCACTGTTAACAAGTCGATCAAGTTGCAATGCCTGCGCGCCTTTTGGGTCCCAGCCGTTGATGCGGGCCACCGTTGCCATCGCGCCTATGTAACGCCCGGAGAGATCGCCGCTGTATTCCGTAAACCGCCGCACGGCAACAGGTTTCAAATCTGCCAGCAGAAAATCCTGCGTGAACTCGGGCGCTTTGCCGTGCAACACGCGGTCAAGCGTAAGTTGTGCACGTGTCGAAGAAACCCGGCCATCTCCGCCATCTGCCGATTGAGCATGTGGAGGTGAAGCCCAAATTCTGCGACCAGTTCCGGCAGCCGCAGCTCCCATGGCAGTCAATTCCAAAAACTTGCGGCGATTCAATAAAACACCTCCAATTCGGATGGAAAATCTGCCTGAAACGGCACTTCGGGGCGCGCGGCCATCATATATGGTTCAGCACAAAAACGGATCTCCCCGCTGCTGCGTTCTGCCTGCTACACTGACCGGTGGTAAACGCTTACTAAGACGATTTGCCTGCCTAAGTCTCTCGACAACGAGGTTTCACCATGCTTCTTGAAAGTCTTCGCGAACAGGTTTTGAAAGCCAACCAGGAAATCGCACGTCGCGGCCTGGCGCCGCATACCTTCGGCAATGCCAGTGGCATCCACCGTTCCGGATCGCAGCCACTGGTGGTCATCAAACCCAGCGGTGTGGACTACAACGCACTCACAACCGCCGATCTGGTCGTCACTGACATCAATGGGAAGATTCTTGAAGGTACACTCAAACCCTCGAGCGATCTCGACACGCACACATTGCTTTATCGCGCCTTTCCCCAGATTGGCGGTATTGTACACACACACTCAGAGTTCGCGACTTCATGGGCGCAGGCCTGCAAACCCATTCCCTGCCTGGGTACGACACATGCGGATTATTTTCACGGATCCGTTCCGTTAACCGAGCCCCTTACGGCCGAGGAAGTTGCGTCAGGCTATGTGCGCAATACGGGGGAAGTGATTGTTCGACGATTCAAGGCTGAAAACCTGGACCCAATTGCCGTACCAGGAGTGCTTGTGGCCGGTCATGCCCCTTTTGCCTGGGGTAAGAACGCGCATGAGGCAGTAGAGCATGCGGACGTACTTGAGTACATTGCCAGACTCGCTTTTCGGTCTGTCCTGCTCAATCCATCTAGTGCGGACTTGCCCGTTCATGTTCGAGACCACCATTACATGCGGAAACACGGACCAAAGGCTACTTACGGTCAGAAACGCTAGGCAAGGAAGCTGCACTATACATTGCTGGGGCTAACTTACCTTTTTTCTTTTGTAATAGGACAGTTCTATACTGTTCTTGACCTGAATGTACTTATGGTAGGCGTTCATCCATAATTCGGGATGCTGATACACTTATCCATATCTACACTTCAGATTTGTGTGGAATTTGCACAATTCTTGCGCAAAAATGTAGACATCATACATTTGCGTGCGTCTCTATGTTTTGGTCCATCAAGCATTTGTCTTGATTTTGTATTTTGTCCACAATGCTTGCCCGACCTGGCAACCTGCGTGCAAAGCGTTTGTGTGGTCTAAGGAATTCCCCGATGGAAACGGGTCTCATCAACCGCCTGCAAGCAACACTGCTGGCCGTGGCAACGGTCGGACTGGTGATTCTGGCAGTGTTGAATTTTCGTCAGGAGAGCCATTTCGTCCAGCCATGGGATGGCGTTTGGTGGGTTGAAGCTCAGGGCGGGCTTGTCGCACAGCGGGTTTCTCCGCATTCTCCGGGACAACGCTATGGTATACGCGCCGGCGATTTGCTGACCGCCGTGAATGGTGACCCCATTGTGCACGAGTCGGATCTTGATCGCGAGCTTTACAGGGTCGGAGTCTACGGTACCGCGCACTATTCCATCATCCGTGAAGGCATCCCGCTCGATACTCCAGTTGATATTGTTCCCGTTCCCCCTGATCGCAGCGTGCAGATGGCACTGCGCTTTATCGGACTGATCTACCTTGCCATCGGTATTTATGTGCTGTTTCGCCGCTGGACCGCGCCGCGCGCCACACATTTCTATTTGTTCTGCCTGGTTTCCTTCGCGCTCAATTCACTTAAATATACGGGCGCGCTGGACATGCTGGATCAGACAGTCTATTGGGCCAATCTTGTTGCCGAGGCACTGCAACCAGCACTTTTTCTACATTTCGCCATCAGTTTTCCTGAAGAGCGGCTTGGCAAAGTGGCACGCAAGATTGTTGTGCCCTGCCTTTACCTGCCGGGAGCGCTTTACCTCAGTTTGTGGATTGTTGCCATCACCACATGGGAAGCTACGGGAATTCTCAAGCACCGGCTTGACCAGGTAGGCGTGGCCTATGAAGCGGCCTTCTACGTGCTGGCTGCCGCATTCTTCGTTCATAGTTATCGCAGGGCCTACAAGCCATTGCAGAGGCAGCAGCTCAAGTGGCTGGTGCGTGGCGCATTGCTGGCTGTACTTCCCTTTACGCTCCTGTATGCGATCCCTTTCCTGTTTGATATCGCCGTACCAGGCCCCGTTACAAAGATCGCTGGTCTCTCACTGGTATTTCTGCCTCTGACGTTCAGTTGGGCTATCGTCCGTTACCGGCTGATGGATACGGACCTTATCTTCAAGCGCGGTGTAGCTTATACCGTTGCCACAGGTATGTTGCTGGGCGCCTACTTCGGCATCATTGCGATGTCCGCGGAAATGGCGCATACCGGATTACCGGAATCGGTGAGCCGCTGGGCGCTGCCTGTTGCGATTCTTCTTACTGCCGCCTTGTTCGATCCGCTCAAACGGCGCATTCAGGGCTGGGTCGATCGTGCCTTCGACCGACATCGCTACGACTACCGCAAGGCACTGGTCGAGTTTGGCCGCAGCCTGAGCACGGAGACCGATCTTCGCGCATTGCTTAATTCCATCGTGGATAGACTGCCCAGCACTCTGCTTGTCTCGCGCGTCGCGGTTTTCCTTGCAGATGGCCCCGGACAGCTCCGGCTGGCTGCTTCCCATGGGCTGACAGACGAGGCTCTGGCCGCACAGAATCGACTTGCATTGCACTTTCTCGATTTTGATCGTGCGGACGATCACTCGCACATTTTCCTGGAAAATGCGCAGCAAGCATTGCATTTACCTCCTGACCAGCAACAGTCGGCCGCAGTACTCGACTTGAACTATTACCTGCCCTGCCGCGTCGCCGAAGGACAAGCAAAGGGTGGCACCACGCGCACCATCGCGGTCATCGGCCTGGGACGCACGCTGGGAGGCGATTTTCTTTCGAGCGAAGATGTGGTGCTTCTTGAATCGCTGGCTGGTTACATCGGCATCGCATTGCAGAACGCCAGCCTGTATACGCGACTTGAAGAAAAGATCAGTGAGTTCGAGCGTCTGAAGGAATTCAACGAAAATATTGTGGAGTCGATTAACGTTGGCATTCTTGCTCTTGATCTTGAGGACAGGATTGAAAGCTGGAATGCACAAATGGAAGCGATGTACGCATTGAGCCGTGCAGAGGTGCTGGGACAGTCATTGCGTAACGTTTTCCCCTCGGACTTTGCCGATGCAATCGAGGGTGTACAAGGCGAATCTGGCGTGCATCACCTCTATAAGTTCCCGTTGACCACGCGGGCTGGTGAACTACGGACAACTAACATCGCTGTTGCTCCGCTGATGTCGCGCGACTTTGTGGCAGTTGGACGCATTATTCTCGTTGACGACATCACCGAGCGCGTTTCTCTGGAAGCGCAGCTCGCACAAGCCGACAAGCTCAGCTCCATCGGCCTTTTGGCCGCCGGTGTGGCGCACGAAATCAATACGCCGCTCGCAGTCATCTCCTCCTATGCGCAGATCCTGACCAAGCAGATGCGCGGAGATCAGCGCCTGGGCCCTGTGCTGGAAAAGATTACCCAGCAAAGCTTCCGCGCATCTGAGATTGCCAATGGTCTGCTCAACTTCTCGCGCACTTCCACCACCGAATTTCGCGAGACAGACCTGAACAAGGTCATTGGCGACACACTTTCGCTCTTGGAGCATCAGTTCAAGACGGCGCAGATCATAGTTGAAGCCAACTTCGCTGAGGGCCTCCCACCAATCCATGGCAACTCAGGTAAGTTGCAGCAGGTGTTTCTTAACCTGCTGCTGAACGCCAAAGAGGCGATGCCCGGCGGCGGTCGCCTGCGGGTCATGACTCAATTCAACGGACATGTGGAAGCTGTAGTTGCCGATTCCGGCTCCGGCATTGCGCCCGAGCATCTGAAGCGCATCTACGATCCCTTCTTCACTACCAAGACCATGCCGAAACCGGGTGAGCGCCGCGGAACCGGACTGGGTCTAGCCGTCTCTTATGGAATTATTCAGGAACACGCCGGGAAAATTGAGGTTGAAAGCGCCATTGGCACAGGCACGACCTTTCACCTTGAGTTCCCGTTAATAAGGAAGTCGGTACATGCCTGAGGTTGACCAGCCCTTTCAAATAAGTACTTCATCCGCAAACGGAAGTCTATCTGGCGCAAGCATTCTCGTAATCGACGACGAGGCCGGAATTCGCGAGTCTCTCGAAGTGCTCCTTACCCTCGAGGGTTACGACGTGCGCACAGCACCCGATGGCGAACAGGGACTGCGCGTCACTGAACTTGAGACATTCGACCTGATCCTTCTCGATCTGGCACTGCCCGGCCAAAGTGGCCTGGAACTGTTGCCGCAAATCAAGGAGCGCCAGCCCGAGACGCCAGTCATCATGATCACCGCATATGGCACCGTCGATAACGTCGTTGAGGCTGTGCGCGCAGGTGCGGAAAACTTCGTCCAGAAGCCCTGGGACAACGAAAAGCTTTTGGCGGATATTCGCTCGGCAGTCGCGCGCCATCGCGCCGAGGAAGAAAATCTTCAGCTCAAGCGCACGCTGAAACAGCGCTACAACTTCTCCAACATAGTGGGCAAGAGCGAGCTCATGCTGCGTATGTTCGACCTCGTTGCTCAGGTTGCTCCCTCACGCTCCACAGTACTCATTCAGGGGGAAAGCGGCACAGGTAAAGAGCTCATTGCCAAGGCAATTCACGCCAATTCTCCGCGCAAAGACAAGCCATTCGTTCCCATTAATACCGGAGCCATGCCGAGCGAGTTGCTTGAGTCCACGCTCTTCGGCCATGTAAAGGGCGCATTCACATCGGCGGTTGCCTCAAAGAAAGGGCTCTTTGAAGTAGCCAACGGCGGCACTCTCTTCCTGGACGAAATTGCCACTATGGGCATGGATACGCAAGCTAAGATTCTTCGTGTTCTACAGGACCGTCGGTTCATGCAACTCGGTGGCATTCAGGAAATCCAGGTGGACGTTCGCATCCTCGCTGCAACCAACGTAGACCTCCGGCAAGCGGTGCGCGATGGACGTTTCCGCGAAGACCTTTTCTACAGACTGAATGTCATCACGGTAGATCTGCCACCGCTGCGCGCACGCCGCGAAGACATTCCACTTCTCGCACAGCACTTTCTGGACTTCTACGCGAATGAGAACGGTCTATCCCCACGGAAGCTCTCGGCTGACGCGCTCCGCGCTCTACTTGACTATGATTGGCCGGGAAACGTTCGCGAACTTGAGAACTCTATTGAACGCGGCGTAGTGCTTTCTTCCGGGCCGATCATCGGCTCCGACTTGCTGCCCGGTCACATCACTGGCCGCAGCTTCCAAGACGCGCTACTCGAACACAATCCTAACGCTTCGCTCTTCGACATTCTCGAAGACATTGAGCGCCGGATTATTGTGGAGAAACTGGAGCGGTGCAACTGGAACCAGACCGACGCCGCAGAGCAATTCCGCATTCCGCTTTCAACTCTGAACCAGAAGATCAAACGCCTAAATATCGAGATCAAGAAGCGCGGGCGCGACTAGTACTTCCTGCCGACAAATATCTACCGCCAATCAAGAAGGGCCCCGCAAGGCAGCCCTTCTTGATTGAGGAATGATCGGACACTTACACTTCGTCATTCCATCTCCAGCCATAACCTCAAAAACTCCCTCAGTTCGTGAGGCGGCTTCAACCATACATCCGCAACGGTCTCCCGTTTCTCACGCTTCACCAACACACTCAGATGCGGCCCTTTGGCCGCATTCACCGCTTCAAAGCCGGGCTCGTCCGTCCAGTCGTCGCCAAGATACGTTACGGCAGCGCCACGTTTGCCTTCACGAATAATCTGCTCGATAGCACCCCCCTTGTCGCGACCGGTACGTAATTCCAGTCCGGATTCAAACTTGAGAAGACGCAAGCCCTCAATCCTTGCCAACGGTTCAAACAGCGCACGAGTACGCTTTTCAATTTCCTTTGCCTTGGCCGGCGCATGCCCGCGCCAGTGCATCACTGCAGCATTCGGCTTATCTTCGAACAATCCACCCAATGCATCGCGATGCAGCTGATTGCGCAAGGCAGACAGCGCATTTTTCACTTCCGGTGATTGCTTTTCAAGTTCGCGACTCCCGTTGGTATTCAACCGCAGGGCACCATGTAGTCCCCACACTTCTATCGGCTCATGCAAGTGCAGCATCGCAGCAACTTCTTCCGGCGGACGTCCTGTGATTGCTACGATGCGCGTGCGGCGCCGGCGCTGAATCTGTTTCAGCAATTCATTCACACCTGCCCATGGCTTCGCCTTGAATCGGTCCACACGAAAATCTGCGAGCGTTCCGTCGTAGTCAAGCAATAACAGACGTTCAGGTGCATCTGCCGCAGCGCGTAAAAACGCCTTCAACTGCTTCGCAGTATGTATATTCAAAATCAGCTCTCTCTTTTTAGGTTGAAACGCGTCCGGCAGATTCATCATCCATTACCGGCGCGTTGACGGCGATGTTCTTCTCACTTTGATCATCAAGACGAAGTTCGCGCAAGTCTCCCATTACGCGAGCTGCCCAGCGATAGATATTATGTTCCATTACCTGCCTGCGCATCTGATTCATGCGCTTACGACGTTCTTCCCACGGCATTTCCAACGCCGAGTGGATGGCGGCCGCAACTCCGTTGGTATCGTAAGGATTAACCAGCAGAGCATCACGTAATTCCACCGACGCACCAGTAAATTTGCTGAGCACCAATACGCCATCTTCGTCCTCGCGCGAAGCCACAAACTCCTTGGCTACCAAATTCATGCCATCATGCAAGCTCGTCACCAGGCAAACATCCGCAACACGATACCATCGATTTACTTCCTCGTGGTTGCACTGCCGTTCAATCAAGATGATCGGCTTCCAATGTGCAGTTTGGTAACGCAGATTGATACGCTCAACGGTCTCATGCACCAGTCCGCGCAGTGCGGCATAGCTCGGAATGCGCGAGCGGCTGGGCGCGGCAATCTGCACCATGGTTAATCGTTCGCGCAAGAGGGGATGTTTATCCAGTAGTTCTTCAATGGCCAAAAGGCGCTCAACGATTCCCTTGGTATAGTCTAGGCGGTCTACACCAAGCGCGAGCATTTCGGCACGCACATTGAATTCCCGCAGCAAGTCTTCGCGTTGCTCATGCCGATGATTTCCGCCTAAACTCGACAAGCTAATGCCGTTGCCCGGAATCGGCGTACCATCGAAAGCCACACTAACGGGATAAGGCCGCACTGTACTCACATGGCCGTGCCTGCGCACCGTCATATGCTCACGGTCAGTGCGTGACTCCATCACTCGATCCACTGTAGACAAGAAGTTATTGCAGAACAACGGAATGTGGAAGCCGATCAAATCGGCGCCAAGCAGACCATCCAACAGTTCAGCCTGCCAGGGACAAATTCCAAACGCTTCCGGATTGGGCCAAGGAATATGCCAGAAGATCGCTACTCGCGCATCGGACCGTGCATTTTTCACCATACGTGGCAAAAGGGTGAAATGGTAGTCCTGTACAAAGACGATCGGCTCTTCACAACCTTCCATCTCTTCCAGCAGAGCGGACGCAAAGCGCTCATTGACCTTCTTGTAGCATTCAAAATCGCTCGCTCGAAAAGTGGGCCGCGTGTGCGCCATGTGGCAAAGCGGCCATAGTCCCTCATTGGAAAAGCCTTCGTAATACGCTTCCTCTTCCTCAGGCGAGAGCCACACACGTCGCAACGTGTAACGTGGATCATCCGGAGGAACGCGCACATGATCGAATTCATCTACGGTGGAAATATCTGCATTGCCGCTACCGCTTGCAACCCAGACTCCATCGCATGCGCGAAGCACAGGCTCAATCGCTGTCACCAGCCCACTTGGTGGAACAATGCAAACAGTCTCGCGCCCCTGGCGCACATGTACGTAAGGCTCACGATTCGAAACAACAAAAATGCGGCTCGATCCGGTACGCTCACGCATATGCACGGCCAGCCGTTCCGCCGTCCACAGGCTTTCACCTGCATCACGCAAGCGGGCCTCTGCCTCCGCTGCTGCACGAGCTGCAACCAGACTCTCGGCCATGGTTTCCACTTCACGTGCGAGTGGACGAAAGATACTCAGATCCTTGACGCCTTCATCCAGCGGCTCTCCCGGTGCACCTATACGCAATCTTCGCAGTCGTTCAGTAACACGCATGACAGGCCGCATCAGCAACCAGCGAATCATCACAAAGGTGATTGCTGTGATCAGTACAACGAGTAGCAATGTGCGCAGAAAACTCTGCCGCCAGATCTCATTTCCTTGGTCCCGTATATAAGCTGCGTCAGACACCAGAACCAGTGCACCAACGAGTTGGCTTCCACTGTGCAACGGGAATGATTCTTCAAGCCATTGGGTATCGCCTTTATGGTCGAAAGCGACGATATCGGCACCGGTCTGCAAAGTGCGGCTCACCGGTTGATGCGAAAGAGCTGCAATCAATTCTTTAGGACCGGAGGCCGCAAGTAGATTTCCCTCTTGGTCGTAGACGGCTAATGCCAGGACCCCTGTTCGAGCGCGGGCTCGCTCTGTCATGGCAATTAACGGCGCCACATACCCGCCAGCAATTGCCTGTTCAAAATCAGGCTGGATGCCGGAAGCTATGCTGATCGTTCTTTGTTCCAGTTCTTCTCGAAGAAAATGCCTGTGCGCCAACACCTCGAAATAAGTCGATGCAATCGACACAAGGGTCACAGTTCCCACGAGTGCAAGAATCAGCCTCAGGCGAAAAAAATGCATAGTGCCCCCTTCTTCGTTTGTCCGTTCTTGCTTTGAAATGCTTTTATTCGCCAAGCAAGAACCAGACCAATTGCGTTTCACCTGTGTTTTCAATCAGATGGAACACATGCCGGTACATCCACTGTGCAATTGAAGCACGATGGTTTTCAATTCTGCGAATAGCCGCGAATTTGATTCGCTCCTGCGGCATTGCAAGTGTGGTGCGTTATTCTGTCGTGGAGAGCTCAATACTCTCCATCCTGCATTTGTTGATACGGAAAAACTTAGATGGCGATTGACAGGTTTGACCAAACCGCCAAACACATCGTTCTCACCGTGCAGGATTATTCCCTGTTCGCCTACCGGGCCTTCGTCAATCTCTTCAGGCCACCTATTTACTGGACAGATTTCCTCATCCAGTCAGACGTCATTGGTGTGGGCTCCGTCTCTATTGTAATCCTTGCTGGCTTCTTCACGGGAGGTGTGCTGGCTTTACAGTCAGCTGCCACATTGGCTCAATTCGGCGCCACGGCCGTTACTGGCCGGTTCGTTTCCTTGTCCATGATTCGTGAGTTAGGTCCCGTTCTCACTGGAATTATGGTCTCCGGCCGTAATGCTTCGTCGATGGCCAGCGAACTCGGTTCGATGATTGTGACCGAACAGATTGACGCCATGCGCGCGCTCGGCGTGGACCCAATGCGCAAACTCGTTACTCCGCGCATTTTCGCCTGCATCGCAATGCTCTTCTTTCTCACCATCGTGGCAAACTTTTTCGGCATTCTCGGCGGCGCCGCGGTAACGGTCTTCCTGAATCACCAGAATGGCACCCAGTACTTCTCCATGGCCTATCAATATCTACACTTCCCGGATATCCTGCAGGGATTGGTCAAGCCGCTCTTTTTTGGATACATCATTGCATCAATCGGTTGCTTCTATGGCATGAAGACCACCGGCGGCACAGAAGGTGTGGGACGATCAACCATCTCTGCCGTCGTCAGCGCTTCTGTGCTCATCATTTTCGTTGATTTCCTAATCTCCCAGGTAATGATCAAGCTTTTCGGATGAATAAAGCTTCCATTGCCGCGCCACCTAATCGGCTTGAAGAGCCGCAAAGCGATCCTGTGGTGCAGCTCGCACATGTCACTTTGTCCTTCCCAGGTCGTTCCGTGCTCGAGGATATTTCTTTCTCTGTTGCGCCCGGCGAGACACGCATACTGCTTGGCCCAGCGGGTGTTGGCAAATCCGTACTCCTCAAGCTGGTAAACGGGCTGCTCCGCCCCGATAGCGGTTCAGTCCACCTTTTCGGCCAGGATATTAGCCGGATGCGCGAAGAAGATCTCTTCGCGCTGCGCACCCGCACAGGCATGGTGTTTCAGGAAGGTGCATTGTTCGACTCTCTCACAGTCCGCGATAATGTCGCCTATCAGCTCATACAGGAAAAGATCGCAGTCGAAGAGATCGACGAGCGCGTGAAAGAAGCGCTCCGCTTTGTTGGACTGGAACACACATTTTCCCTTTACCCCGGAAGCCTCTCTGGAGGCATGCGCCGTCGTGTCGCAATTGCACGGGCCTTGATTCATCGACCCGATTTCTTGCTCTACGATTCACCCACCGGCGGGCTTGATCCAGTTACCTGCAGCACGATCATTGAGCTAATCGTGAAACAGCGCGACGACTATCGCACGCCGTCTTTACTCGTAACACATCGGCTGCAGGATGCCTTTACCATGTGTACGCATGTTTACGACTCAGAACTCGGCCACATGGTGCCACTTCCCAAAGGCCAGACACATGCCAATACAACCTTCCTGATTTTGAATGACGGGCGCCTGCATTTCGATGGATCGTTGCATGATCTTGTCACGTCGCATGATCCATTTGTAAGAGAGTTCTTGATGTAGCGGCTGCGATCGTCGCTACCAAACTTTTCTCAGTTAGGCAGTTACAGAATGACACGAATTCGCACAGCCGTTCTTTTACTTCTTCTCGTAGCCTCTCCCTGGCTGCCGCAAGCGCGTGCCTATTCACTTCTCACTCACGAGCAACTCGTCAATCTTGTATGGAAGGACTCGGTAGTCCCTTTTCTGTTGAGCCGGTACCCAAACCTTACTGCTGCGCAAATCGATGAAGCGCGCGCGTATGCGTATGGTGGATGCGTGATCCAGGACATAGGCTACTATCCGTTTGGCGACCGCAATTTCTCCAACCTCACCCACTATGTTCGCTCAGGCGACTTTGTCCTCAACTTATTTCGCAATGCGCACGATGCCAATGAACTGGCGTTCGCCATTGGTGCACTATCACACTACGTGGGTGATTCCGTGGGGCATTCGATGGCTACAAATCGAGCTGTACCCGTCGAGTTTCCGCACCTTGAAGAGAAATTTGGCTCAGTGGTGAATTATGCCGAAGGTCCACACCAACACGTTCAAACTGAATTCGCCTTCGACATATATGAGATCGCCCACCATCGTATGGCTCCTGTCCACTTTTATCGCCACGTAGGCCTCAAAGTTCCGTTAAAACAACTCGCTCTGGCCTATTACCAAACCTACGGTCTGACCGTAAACTTTGCCAGGAAACGCAGCATCATAAACGTGCGCGCCTATCGCTTCGCTGTACATGGCTTCATTCCACGCATAGCGTATGCAATAACCTTGCTCCATCGCCGCCATGAGCCTGAGGAACCTCAAACAAAGGACCTGGCGACACTCGACAAACAGATTGCGGAATTAGCCACGGAGAACAACTGGGCGCACTACCGCCGCCATGCCGGCATTGGAACCTACATGCTTGCTGGCTTTCTTTGGATTCTTCCAAAAGTTGGTCCACTCAAACTTGTCGCCGTGAAAGGGCCGACCACCGCAACGGAAGGTGACTACTTACACTCAGTCGAGATTTCAACGCGTGTTCTTCAACGCACACTTGCCGGCTTTACACCCAACTCCGCTTCAGCAATGGCCCGCGCCAACCGTGTTCTTGCGCAGCTTGCACCTTCCAACGTCGCCACCAATCGCAACATGCTGCTGCTATCACGCGACCGCCTTCATCCACTGCCTAACCGTGACCTCGATACTGGGAGGGTGGTACAGCCGGGTGGATACCCACTTACAGATGCCACCTATGCCGGATTGCTTCATAGCATCGTTGCTGAACCAAAGCAGTCAATTCCTCCGGGTATCAAGCGCGACATCGAAGCTTACTACTCGAATCCCGATGCACCCATTACGACAAAGAAGGATGAGGGCGCGTGGAAGGAGGTCCAGGCAGACCTTGCAACTCTAGCCGGCATGAAAACCAGCACAGAGCCAGAGCCCTATCCAACCTATGGTGATGACGCGGAATCGATGGGCCAGGAATAGGCATCCATGATTCACATGAGACGATGCGAAAATGAGTGAAACCATTCAATGCAGCGCTCACGGCGAATCGCATAAGGCCTATGTCTGCAAGCATTTGGTTGGAGAACAATTCGGCCTGGGATTCAATCGAGAAACACCAACAAAGCGGAACCCAATTCCTGATGCATGGTGCGATGCGTGCGAGGGCTGTCGCGTGGAATTTGGCGGCTGGAATGAGGATTCGGAAAGGTATGCGGGGATTTCCCTTATATGCGCTGCTTGCTATCAAAGGGCATTGCTATGCAACCAGAAAACCGCTGTCACATTAGACGAGCTCTCAAGTCTCCGCTGGAAATGTGGTAGCTGCGAGGAGTGGCATACAGGTCCCATGCTGAACATTGGATTTGACCATCCACGATATTGG
>JAGWSG010000216.1 GCA_028876335.1 Acidobacteriota bacterium | reverse complement strand
GCCGGAGTAGTAATGTTTTCAACGGAGTAGAAAGGAGTTATTGGAGCGATCGGAGCTTCTAAGGCGCACTATTCGGCGAAAAATTCGGCGAAGTTTTGCAATGTGAGAAATGCGGTCAGTCTGCGATAGCAGCTTGATCCAAACCGCTTCTGGAAGCCTGGTCGTGGACAGAACCGGTTCAAGAACTTGGCTCAACGGAAGCCCGTTTGTCAATACCTATCCTCGGAACGGCCTCCAAATCGCTGTCGGTGAGTGCATCGGCCTCTTGTCGAAAGTTGAGATGGCATGAGTCCACAGAAGCACATTTTCGTCACCGATCGGACTTCAGTGCGCGCATTGGCGATTAAGCGCTTGCCGGCTAAGGCAATGGAAATTGCTTGCGTAACGACAAAGCACATACTTACGAGCCTTTGTTCGATACTGAGGTAGTAATTCAAAAGGTTCGGATGCATCAGGGCAGAAGGCGCCGAAAGCGCGGATAGGCCTCGGCGCTCTTCAAAAGACACCTCAACTGCTGCCTTTGGAGCGATCAACAATCGCAATTGTGAGCAGGAGACCTTTTGATGTCCCTTGTTCTAGTGCTTTCCCGGAAATCCTCCCAGTCCGTGAAATGTAAGGTAGAGAGAGTAGCTGGAAACGGCGATTGCAATCGTCATTTCAAGCACCAATGCGGCGACTCCGTATTTGTACCAAGGTTCGTATTTGACTTCTTCGCCGGATGTCTGTGCGTGCATGATAAATCTCCTTTGGATTGAAAATGCGGCTGTTGCGTATCAGGCCTCATCGAAGGCCAAGGCACTGGTCAGAAACCCGTGCTCTTCGGGATGCCGCTCGTACCGCGCGGCCCAAAAGTAAAACAGCACAAAAGGAAGAAAGAGGAACAGCGCCACGTACGCGTATCCCACGTGGATGTTGGATCCACCGGCGAATATGAGCGGATACGCGATAGCCGCTGCTGTACTGACGCCACCGATGAATCCAGCGGCCGTACCGGGCCTGTCTGGAAAAAGTAGCGGCACGAGTGCAAATGTGCCACCTGTGCCAAACGAGATTGCGACACCGAGCGCAACCAATACCACAACGGATAGGTGGAGTGAACCGGCCATGCCGGCCACTGTAAGCCCGCCCATCGTCATCGCAATCAGCAAGAGCGCAATTCCAAGCCAGTGCAGTCGCGGTGCATATGGAAGGCTCTTGGCGATGACTGGCAACGGTGTCCAGTTCTTGCGTTGGAATAGATCGGACATGAAGCCTGAGAATGGACGGAAGAGCGACGCGGCGAATGATTGCACGGCGGCAAAGGTTCCTGCGGCGATTTGGACGCCTGCAACGCTGGTGAAGCCAAGAGCAAGAATCGCGTCATGGAAGCCACGGGTGAAGTAGCCGGGCAGCCACGCATTCATGGCGATTTCCAGCCCGAACGACATTGCATAGGCGAGCATTAGGGCAATCGCAATATACCTGCTCCAGACAAAGAGTGTTCCGCGCAGATCACTGCGGCTGCGTGCCAATTGCTGCAGATGTGCTGTACGTGCGGACTGTCCACGCAGTAAATACCATACTGCTATGACAATGGCGAAAACACCGAGCCAGAGAAAAGCCCCTTGGTAATTGAGGCCGAAGATGCGCGGCAACAACAACGCGCCGACACCTGCACCAACATTGCCGGTACCTGCATACAAACCTTCCGCGGTGCCAATTTCATGTGCGTCAAACCATTGCGCCACGTGCTGAATGCCTACAACGAATGAAACACCTGCTATTGCGACAAATATCCTCTCTGCGAAGAGCAATTCATAATTCGTTGTGTACGCAGACGAGATAGATACAAGGCCGCAGGCAAGTAGAATGACGGTAAAAGTTTTTGGCGCCCCAAAACGGTCTGCGGCCCAGCCCGCGGCAATTCTTCCAATCGGCGCCATCCAGATGGCCGAGCTAGCCAGAAGGCCGAGTTCTTTAATGTTGAGGTGATAATGCGCTGCGATGCTCGGGCTGAATGCGGCGGTTGAAAACCACATCAGAAAGCACCAGAAAAATCCCACCGTTGCGATAAGAAGTTGTTCCACTTTATGAGTTGACATGATTCTCCTTGCAAAAATGATGTAGACAATCCCGAAGTTTCGTTCTGCGCTCTGCGCGCCATGAAAGCGAGTTGAGGTTAATTGCCCGCATGATGAAGGCTCCAGTGATACACACACTCCACATACCCGTACTGCATATTTCTGCCCGTTGGATAAATTGCGCTCACAACAGTCTTGCCCTGCGCATATGCGTAATAGAAGTTCAGGTCAAGCGTTTTGGTCGCATGCCAGTCCGCGCTTATATCTGCAACTGAAGCCAGTGACGAAGTTCCGTTGGCCGGTCGGCCTACGTAGCCGAACACTTTGTTGTCGAATGCGCCACCGCCCAGGTACCACAAATCATGTGGAGATGTGAGCTTGAGCCAATGCAGTTCCGAACGCAATGCAACAGCCTTCACAGGTTGATCCATCAACTGCACAAACCCCTCTGTGCTGTTCATCTGGTTGTAGAAGGGCAACCGCGCATAGATTCGCGGTGTGGGCAGAACCTGAAAGTAGGTGTTGTGTGAATTGTCGGTGGCGTTCTCGTCGCCCGTTGAACGGAACCAGCCTCCGCGCACCCAGGGCCTGGTAGCAACCTTGCCCCATTGGTAGCCGCCTTCCACGGTTGCGGCTCCGGCCTTGTGCGAAAGCGATCCCCAGCTACCATTCTGCGCAGCACCCCAGAATAAAAAGTCAAATTGTCCAGGACCCGCTGGAATGCTCGCGAGAAGATTGCCGCCGTAGGTGCCAATGCGAATATTCGCGTGATCTGTGGCGCGCAATGAAGCGCTGCGGTTGTCGGTCTTGGTCAAACCCGTACGACCGTCATGAAACCCAATTGCAAAACCGCGCCACAGAACATGCTTGCCCATTGCTCGCGTCAGTGCCAGATACTGCACGTCCACGTTCAACTCAGGATTGCCGTTCATATTAAAGACGCCCTGGTCGGCGCGCGCGGCAAAAGCCGTTATGTTCCACGGCCCCATCTGCGAGTGAAGATCCAGCCCGTCAAAACTTCTCTGCCCGTTTGAAAATCCGAAGTTGCCAATTAATCGGTGCGCAATTCGCTGTTGCTGCATCCACGCGATCGTGTGATCAGCAGGCTTTGTCTCCATGCCTTCCACAAACTCAAATCGCCCAATGCGCAGATTGCTCTGCTCGGAGTTGAAGCGCGCAAAGCCCTGCTTAAGAAAGGCTGCTGCCGGATAGGGGTTGCCGCCATTGGACGCGTAATAGGTCGAACCGAGTCCCAGCTGTCCTTGACCGGTACCGGATCCTGTTGCATCGTCCGGAGCGGCAAGAATGGAAGGCTGTGAAACTTCCAGCCGCCAGTCCCAACTCTTCAATCTCTGCTCCACGGCTATGCGTACCAATGACTCCACGTAATCGTAGCTATTGGAAGCCGGCGGCGCTGCAAACCACTGCCAGGAGTCAACACGCGTTCTATCCATCACACTCACATTGAGCGAATGGGCTGATGGTTTTGATGATTGAGCTCGCACAACAAGCGGCAGCCAACAGAGTAGTAGAAGTGCGAATGAAGTGGGTCTGGCCAATTTTACGTACACGAGGTCTCCTTGATGAAGAAAGGTTCTTTCACCAACCGATAAACTTATTTCAATTGCCTTGCTGCGTGGGTATTCCTTGAAGCATCAATATACGTCGCGGTGATATCGATGCTGCTCCTTCAGTCCGGCGAAATATTCCTGAGCTTGGTCCGGACTCATGCCGCCTTCCTTCTCTGCAATCGAGCACAGAGTGGAGTGGACATCTTTTGCCATCTGCTTCGCATCTCCGCACACGTACAGGCCGGCTCCCTCTTGCAACCAGCTCCAAAGTGCTGCCGAGTTTTCCGCCATCCTATGCTGCACGTAGATCCGCTTTTCCTGGTCGCGTGAAAATGCGGTGTCGAGCCGGGTCAGATGCCCGTCCTTGTGCATCCCTAACAGCTCGTCCTGATAGAGAAAGTCGGTCTCCACGCTGCGCTCTCCAAAAAAAAGCCAGTTCCGTCCCTTGTGTCCCAATGCACGTCGCTCGTGCAGGAATCCGCGAAACGGTGCAATCCCCGTTCCGGGACCGATCATGATCATCGACTCATCGGGATCGGCAGGAATCTTGAACTTCTTGTTCGGCTGGATGTAGATGGGCAACCTGTCGGACACATCCGTACGATCTGCAAAGAGCGTTGAACAAACCCCGCCCCTCTCGCGGTTGTGTGAGCTGTAGCGCACCACAGCAACCGTGGCATGAATCTCCTGACCATGCGTTAAGGGACTTGAAGAGATGGAATAGAGGCGCGGCGTAAGCCGCGGCAGGATAGCCACAAGGTCCTCTGGCGCATCAATCATGCCAGGACACTCGACCAACAAATCAATCAGGCCGCGGTCATAAACATACTTCTCAAGATTGGCCTGCTGCTCGGGCGCAAGCAATTCCGTCAATTGGCTCTCGCCGCGTTTCGCATACTCCTGCACCAGCTTTCGGTTCAACCGCGTCAACTGGAAGTGGGTGGACAGCGCATCGTGCAACGTCGTCATACCGCCCTTACCGTTGGGGACCTGCTCGTTGCCGTTGCACCGCAACAGTTGCAGAATCTCCGCCACAAGATTCGGATCGTTCTTCGGAATTACGCCGAATGCATCGCCTGCTTCATACTTCAATCCGGTCCCGGCGGTTGAGAAGGCAAGATGCAATGTAACCTTGCTTGACCTGGGATGCGTAAGCGCGCGCTTGTCAACAAGTGGAGCCAGAAGCGGATTCTCGCGCGAATACGGTTTAGCGGTGGTGGACGCGGACGGTTCCGCTGAAGATTGTCCCTGCGCGCCTTCTGGCTGAGTGCTCACCGGCGCCGGTCCTGAAACTTTCTTTCGCGGCAGGTGGTCGAATTCTTCCAAACGTGCAAGCACGGCTTGCTTCCATTCCGCAAACGGCACGTCCACATCCACATCGCAATCCACGCGCTTCAACAACTGGTTCGCGCCGAGAGCTGCTATCTTCGCATCCAGATCGGACCCAAACTTGCAAAAGTGCTCATAGTGCCGGTCGCCCAGCGCGAAGACCGCGTAGGACAGCTTCTCCATCCTCGGGAAATGCTCCAGGCAAAGCTGTTCGTAAAACGGCTGCACTCCATCCGGCGGATCGCCGTCACCATAGGTGCTTGCCAATAGGAGTGCAATATCTTCTGAGGCAAGCGCCGCGGGCGTGTAGCCCACAAGCGTGGAAACGGACGGAACATGACCTGCAGATTTCAATTCCTTCGCCAGCTTGCGCGCCAATCCCTCTGCGGTTCCGGACTGCGAAGCATAGAGGATTGCGATGCGATGGCTGGGCCTGACCGATGCCTGTTGCGAAGCCGGGGCCGAAGAAAAAATTCCGGCAAGAAATCCGTTGAGCCACGCGCGCTGTTCAGGAGTGAACGGGGCATTATCCGGGATGTAAGGCACAGTCGGCGTCATTGAATTACCATCTCCTTCGCTCCCATGAGCACGCGCAATTCTTCCTGTGTGTGGCGGCGGCTGAATTCAAGCAGCGACTCACCCGGCCGGCATGCGCCGGTATATGCCTGAAAGAGGCCTTCAAGCCTGGGCGCAAGTTCGCTGTATTTGATGGCGGGAATCAACTCACGCGCCAAACCGCGATCGTCATCCGAACCGCCGCCCAAAACGACCTGGTAGCCCTCCTCGCCGCCCACTTTCATTCCAAGCAATCCAATGTCCCCCACGTAATGTTGCGCGCACGAGTGCGGACACCCCGTGACGTGGAGATTGACCGGCTGGTCGATCGGAAAGCGCGCATCGAGCAGTTGTGCCAGTTCCACAGCGTGCCGCTTGGTGTCGGTCGAGGCATAGCGGCATCCGCGGTTGCCCGTGCATGCCACCGTTCCGCGCATCACGGTGCCTGTCTCGCATTCAAGTCCCGCTTCATGCAGCTGCTGTACCGCTTCATTCACGCGTGTCGCGTGCACATTTGGGATCAGCAGGTTCTGCCATACCGTAAGCCGCAGCTCGCCCGAGCCGTATTCATCGGCAACGCGCGCAATCGCGCGCATCTGCGCTACCGGCAGGCGCCCCACTGGAATGGCCACACCAATGTAGTTGCGCTCTGGCTGAATCTGCGTGTGAACGCCAATGTGGCCCGCGCGATCGATCGGGTTACGCGGCTCGCACTCCTCCGCCGGCGCGCGCAGAAGTGAAAATGCAAGCTGCTTCTCAGTCTCTGCAACAAACTTCTCTACGCCCCAATCGTCCACAAGATATTTCAGGCGCGCCTTCTTGCGGTCGGTTCGGTCGCCGTTGCTGACAAACACACGAATCATCGCCGCTGCCACGGCAACCGCCTGCTCCGGTCGCACAAGCAGACCGCAGTCAGACGCAAATTGCTTGTGCCCCGTAATTCCGCAAAGAAGTACGCGAAAATAAACGCCCTGGGCAACTGATTTACCCTCGCCTACTCGCACCGCCTGGAAGCCAATGTCATTGGTATCGGCGAGCACGCTGATGGCGCCACCGCTGTCAAACGCCACATTGAACTTGCGCGGCAACTCATACATCTCGCGAGAATTCAGAATGTAGTAGTGAAGCGCTTCGGCCAGCGGGGCCACGTCCGTCAATTCGGTAGCATCGAGGCCCGTGGTCGGCGACGCGGTAATATTGCGCACGTTGTCCGCGCCTGACCCGCGAACCGTGAGTCCCAGCGCATGTACGCGTTGCAGCACGCGCACAATATCCTTCGGCTGAAATTCGCGAATCTGCATATTCGCGCGCGTTGTCAAATCCGCGCGGCCCGCTCCCCACCGCTCCGCAATGTCCGCCAGCCCTTTCATCTGATGCGACGAAAGCACGCCGCCCGGAATGCGCAGCCGCATCATGAATGAGTCCTGCGCCGGAGCAACATAAAACAATCCGTGATACTTGAAGCGAAAAATGTCTTCGTTCGAAGGCGCGTTGTTTGCATCCGCATGCGCAATCAGCTTGTCCCAGATGTCGAGTGGATTCTGCTCGTACTTCCACAATTCCTCACGGCAAAGATCGGAAACCGGAGTTCCATGTACGCTCGGCTCCACTGCCAGATTTTCCTTCCCCATTGCCGCGTCGTGCGTGAACTGCCCATCCTGCGTAAGCCCCACGAATGGCAAAGACACGCGTTGCGTGGCTCCCGAGAAGAAGCCCGCGAGATATTGCTTCTGCTCTTCCGTGAAGTTGTTCGCGTCTCCCGTGAAAGGGGTATCCATCGTAAAGACCTCCGCCGGTAATGCTGACAATGTGAGTGAGGATGTGAATCATCACGGCTGTGAACCAGGCGCACCAACGCGCAGGGCGTCACAGCAAGCTGCTCAGCGGGGAGCTATGGATTGGTTGTACGAAGTTGCCTTTACACAGCAGGGTGAAAGGCGGTTGGAAAGGGGAGACAGCTGAGTCTCACCCTTGTGCACATACTAGGATGGATTCGATTTTCAAACAACAGGAAAATTTGAAATCTTCACGCATCTTTATTTCAACCATCTAACAGGTGCGCGGTCGCCTGTATTTTTTGCGCTTGATGAAGCAAGCCTAGTTGCCTGACTCCGCAAGACGCGATTTGCGAAGATCCTCGTTGAGCAGGATAGCCTCCGCGATTTCACGCATCGACTTTCGCCGTTGCCGGCTCTCCCGCTGCATGGCGCGATACGCGGCTTCTTCGTCCAACCCAAACTCGCGCTGCAGCACGCCCTTTGCGCGTTCAATCTGTTTGCGCGATTCCAGCCGCTCGGTAAGCTCCGAATTCTCCGTCTCCAGCCGCGCGCGTTCCAGCTCCGCACCCACAAGGTAACCTACTGCCGCCAGCAGCCGCACTTCCTGCTCCGAGTGCTGATAAGGCTTGCGGTGTTGCAGATTCATCACCCCGACAAGCTTGCCGCGGCACATGATTGGTACAGACAGGAATGCCTCAAATGAGTCTTCAGGCAAATTGCGAAAGCGCTTGAAGCGCGGATCCTTCAATGCATCCGAGGATATGACAACTGGTTCGCGATGCCAGCCTACCCATCCCGTGATTCCCTGCCCCAGTGAAATTCCAAGACGGTCCACTACATCGGCATGCGGATTCTTTGAGGCGCGCAGCACCAGTTCATTGTCTTCAAGCAGGTAGATAAAGCACGAATCGCATTGAATCAGCGACGACGCGAAATCGAGAATGCGGTTCAGCACCACATGCAGCGGATCTGCCGCCGCCATGCGGCTGCCGATTTCATGCAGAAAATCAATCGGCGTCGGCTCTTGCGCTCCACCCGGCCGACTCGCCGCATCTCCTCGCAGAAAAGGACTGATCGGGAGCGAGGGAACCTGCCTTGTGAGCTTCAATGCCGCCGCGGCTCGCTTCTGTTTCAGAAGAGCGCCCGCGCCCTCCGCAAGCTCTTTTACCAGAAAACCCATCCGCGATTGCGATGGCTCAAAGTCCGGTTGCACGTTATACATCGAGAGCCCTTCCGTCGTGCTGGGCCCAATAGAGCCGATCAGCGTAGAACGAAATCCCTCATACAGAGCTTCGGTATATCCCATGCGCTCCGCCATCAGGAACAGGTGCGCCACCTGACCTGCATTCATCAGCAGCAGCACATCCACATGTCCATGCGCCAGCGCAATCACCGCTTCACGCAGAGGCTGCACGTCTTCAGGCAGCGCCCATCGATACACAGGCAGCCGCGTGATAGAAATACCTTTTTCCGCAAGCGCTGTAAGCAGTTCCGGGTTCGGTGTGCCGTACTCCTGCACGGCGATGTTCATCCCCTGAAATGCCTCGCCAAATTCTTTTTCCATCGCAATCATCAATGCGCGCCACGTGAAGGGCTCTGGTGCGATTACTGAAATGGGTATATTCAGTTCGCGCAGTGCGCTCGACGATTTCGGTCCTCGCGCCGCCACTTTGATCGACCGCAGAGCATCAAGAAATCCCTCGCGGTTTCCATGTTGCGAGACGATCTTTACCAGCGCCTTCACTCCCACGCCGGTCGTAAAGATCACCAGGTCAAATGCGCCGCGCTGCACGCCTTCGGCAAATTCCAGCACCGGCTCATTAGATTCAAGCGGTTCCTCGCGCATTGCGGGTGCCGTCAGGGGTTCGCCGCCGTATGTGCGAATCAGTGTGGCCACTTCGGTGGCGCGCCGCGACTCCAGACTCAAAACCCGCAATCCGCCGAATCCCGCTGCCTGCGAGACTCGAACGTTGGCATGAGGCTTGGCTGGCATTTCGCTTTCTCGTTGTCCTCGTTTGGTCAAAGCCAGGCTGGTCGCTGATTCCCTCACGCGCCCGGCATGTGCGCGACTGCAATGCACAATGCAGGCGCCATAAATAGCCGGAGTTGAAGTTCACAAAAAGTGCGCGCCGCGCCGCATCTTCACTCCATCAGTTTCGTTATGTGACCTTGCCTCCGCAGAATGCAACGTTTAAAAGGCACACTCATACGATGCTTTTGGGGGTCTGCGGAAATGGCCTTCCATTATTAATTTACGGAACCATGAATAAGGATGCCGTGAGGAAGCGCCGCAATTCTCGCGGTTTGGGTTCCCTACATACAATTGCCTATTGCGCGCCATCCTTCTTCACGTTATGCTGCAAAGCATCTGCACTGCGCGGAATCGAAGCGTTATTCGTCCGCGGTTTCCTGCCAGGCTCAGCATGCCGGAAACAGGAAACACCCTTTAGCTCCACGAAGAGCACACTGAAAATTCACCAGAGAGTAGCAGGCGCACTGTAGCGCCCTACATGATGCGTTTATGTCCGCATTGACTGTCACGCATTTTCTTGGCTCAGGAGCTTCATGGAACTTCCACTGCTCACACGCGCAGATCAACCCGGCAGTTTCGTCACACTGTCCGCGCCAGACTCCGCTAGCGCCGGAGACACAACCTTCTGCGGCGCCAATGTCGGTCGCGCGCCGCTCCGCACACCGGATGCAGGAGAACAATACCGCTTTCACTTCGATATGACAAAATGCATCGGATGCAAGTGTTGTGTCGTCGCATGCAACGAGCAAAATGGAAATCCCTCCGACATTTTCTGGAGACGGGTCGGAGAAGTGGAAGGCGGTGTTTACCCCCATACGCAGCGGCACTATCTCTCCATTGGCTGCAATCATTGTCTGGAACCGACTTGCATGACTGGCTGCCCGGTCGATGCATACAGCAAAGACGGCCTCACGGGTATCGTCCGCCATAGTGCAGACGCGTGCATTGGTTGCCAGTACTGCACCTGGAACTGTTCTTACGGTGTACCTCAGTTCAATGCAGAGCGCGGCGTTGTCGGTAAATGCGACATGTGCTACGGCCGCCTGGAAAATGGACAGCACCCCGCATGTGTTGTGGCGTGCCCGGAAGACGCCATTCAAATCGAGATTGTGCGCGTCGAAGACTGGCAGCGCGAATACCGCGAACACGCGAACTCCCCCGGCATGCCTTCGGCAGATGACAGCATCTCAACCACGCGCATCACGCTCCCGCGCAGTTTGCCGGAAAACCTCGGCAGAGTCGACCTCGGGCATCTTCAACCGGAAAGTCCGCATTGGCCGCTCGTCTTCATGACCGTTCTCACCCAACTCTCTGTCGGTGTCTTTGCTGCCGTTCTGTCGATGCAGGCATTCACCGCACGCGCCAATCGTTTCGCGGGACTCGTTGCATTGGTGATCGCTTTCAGCGCTCTTTCCGCTTCGACACTGCACCTTGGCCGGCCGCTCTATGCTGCGCGCGCTCTTAAAATGTGGCGTCGTTCCTGGCTCAGTCGAGAAGTGTTGCTCTTCACCCTCTTCGCAGGCGCGGCCACGCTCTACGCGCTCTGCCTGTGGATGGGAATATCCTTCGCAATTGTAGCCGGCGCGCTCACTGTCGTATGTGGTCTCGCTGGAGTGGGCGCAAGTGCGCGGCTCTATCTCGCCCCTGGCCGACCCGCGTGGAACTCGCCCCTCACAGTATTCGAGTTTTTTGCAACCACCTCGCTCTTTGGCGCAGCCGGCTTCGCCTTGTTGGCCAACACCGACAATGCCATTTGGCTCGTCTCTACCTGCACCCTCTTCTGCGTGTTGGTCCCCTGCGTCAAGTTCCTGCGTTTCGCGCGTTCATCCTCTCACCAGCTCTATGGAACCTGGCAATTGCTCTCCACCACGCTTAGCAACAGGCTCATCCTGCGCTTCGCGCTTTTAATCGCTGGTCTTTGGGCCTTCGGTGTGGGCAGCGCCATTCCGGCTCGAGTGGTGGCGTTGCTGCTCTTCCTCGCAGCCGAGTTCCTTGGCAGGTATCTGTTCTTCGTAAGCGTCGTGCCCACCAATATCGCAAGCGGCTTCCTCATGCCGGAGGCAGGATGAAGTTCTTCACCTGGCTCAAACGGCGCAGCGGACTGGACATTCGCTCCGTCGACTATCAATACGGTCAGGATCCTGTGCTAGGCTTCACCGCCGAACGCAAACACGCTGACACATGGGTTAACACAACCTGCGGCTACTGCTCGGTGGGTTGCGGAATGCAGTTGGGCGTAAAGTCCGGCCGCGTCGTCAGTGTGCGCGGCAATCCGCAGCACCCCGTCAATCTCGGAAAGCTATGTCCCAAGGGACTCGCCGAGCATTATGCCATTGAAGCAGAGGGTCGAGCGCATTATCCGCTTCTCCGAAACAACGGAATTCATCAGCGCGTCAGTTGGGATCAGGCGCTTGATGTCATGGTCCAGCGCTTTCGCGCGATTCAGGCAAAGCACGGGCGGGATTCCGTCGGCGTCATCAGCACAGGCCAGCTCGTCACTGAAGAGTTCTACACGCTTGGCAAACTGGTTCAGCTTGGCCTGGGCACAAGCCATTACGATGGCAACACGACTCTCTGCATGTCCACAGCGGTATCCGGATACAAGCGAAGCTTCGGCAGTGACGGTCCGCCCGGCGCGTATGAAGACCTTGAGCGCGCCGACGTCATCTTTCTCATCGGCGCAAACATCGCAGATAACCATCCAATCCTCTGTACACGTCTTGAAGCAAACGCCGGCAAAACACTAGTCGTTGTCGATCCGCGCGTTACCAAAACTGCAATGATGGCCGATTTGTATCTTCCTGTGAAGCCGCGTTCAGATCTTGCACTGCTCAACGCCATGCTCCGCACCATCATTGATGAACAACTGTTCGATTGCGCATACGTCGAAAATCACACCGTGGGCTTCGATGATTTGCGAAAGTCTCTTGAAGAGTCCGACCTGGCCGCAGCCGCGCAAATCACCGGGCTTGAGCCGGAACTGATCGCGCAGTGCGCGCGTCTCTACGCAAACGCGACGGCTCCGTTCATCGCGTGGACCATGGGCGTCAATCACAGCACCAAAGGCACGGAGACGGTCAACGCCATCAACAATCTCGCGCTCCTCACCGGCAAGATCGGCAAGGCCGGTGCCTCTCCCTTCTCCATCACAGGTCAATGCAATGCCATGGGCACACGTGAAACCGGCTTCACGTCTGGTCTTCCAGGTTATCGCAAGTTTGAGAGCGCAACTGATCGTGGTGAGATTGCCCAGCTTTGGAACATTGAGGAAGAGCGTCTTCCAACAAGCCGTGGCCTTGCTTATCCAGACATTATTGAGGCCGCGGTCGCAGGTAACATTCGCGGCCTTTGGATTCTCGGAACCAATCCGCTCGTCTCCTTTCCCAACGTGGATGTGCTCAAGCACGCGCTCGGCAACCTCGACTTCCTTGTTGTGCAGGACGGCTTTCATCCGACTCCGACTTCAGAACTGGCGGACCTTGTTCTGCCGGCAGCCATCTGGGGAGAGAAGGAAGGCACCTACACAAACTCCGAGAGGCGCGTCAGTAAAGTCAATGCCGCCGTTGAGCCTCCCGGCGAAGCGCGCTCCGACTTTCACATCTTTCTTTCCCTCGCGGAAAAGCTCGGTTGCAAAGATGAACTCTTTCCCGAATGGTCCGCTCCTTCCCACGCCTTTGAAGAGTGGAAGCGCGTCTCCGCAGGCAGGCTCTGTGATTATTCGGGCATGACCTATGACGCCATCGAGCAAACCGGCGGAATCCAATGGCCGTTCCCGGCCGGCTGCACAGAACCCCCGTCTTCAACCCGTCGTCTATATGGCGATGGCATCTTCTCCACGCCGGACGGCCGCGCGCAGTTGATCGCAACGCAGTGGACGCCCTTCCCCGAGCAGCCGAATGCCGATTTTCCCCTTATTTTGAACACGGGCAGAACCGTCGAACATTGGCACACGCGCACCAAGACGGGCGCTATTTCAATCCTGCAACGCATGGCTCCCCGGGCATGGCTTGAGATGAATCCGGTGGACGCGCAAAAGCTGAATTTGAAATCGCACGACCGCGTGGATGTGATCTCGCCACGTGGGCGTGTCGGCGGTGTTGAACTGCGCGTGACAGAGATCGTCGGCCCAGGCCAAGTGTTTCTTCCGTTCCACTTCGTCGAAACCAACGCGAATCAACTTACACAAAGCGCGTTTGATCCCATCTCGCGCGAACCAAACTTCAAGCAGTGCGCGGTCCGAGTGGAAAAGCAGACTAACTCTACAGATTGAAAGTGCATAAAATTGCATACTTCCCATGGTCATACAAAAGTAAGTAATTTTCGGTTGGGTAATCTCCCACTACCTGCCGTTCGACTTGTTGAAAGTCAATTGGAGCATTCAAAGCAAACCACTCATTCAGCCGCTCAGCCGATCCACTTTGCCGTATCGTCGGCATCTCGGACAAATGGCCTTCGTTTCAGCTTTTGCCCTCAGGGTAAGGCAATCATTCGGGTCGTGGTTGACTGTGGAAGCGGTCCCGATTTCTCCACGATCAGGTAGTGAGAACCGGAACTTGGTTGGCTGGAACTTGGTCCAGAACTTGGTCCAATTGTGTGCCGAATAGGCTCCGAAAATACCCATTCGTTCCTGTCTACTCCGTTGAAGGCATTGATACTCCGGCCTTTAGTTCTCGGCTGTTAACCGAAGGGTTGTAGGTTCGAGTCCCACCTGAGAAGCCAATCATTGTTAAAATCAATAACTTAGAAATTAGAATATTTCGATATCCGTCGAAACGTGGTCCAGTTTGGTCCAACCTGGTCCAAGTCGTTGCGAGACCGCACTTGCACGCCCGGCTTCGCCGACAAAAGAGCACTTTGTTTTCAGGCAGGGAAGTGATCGCAATCAGAGTGGATTAGGTTTGCGCCCGAAGGGTGGTAAGTAACCCAGCTACTCACGAGCGAAAGGCGTGAATCGCGAGTTGATTTTGCCTGTTCTTCTAATGTCGGCGGCAAGAGGACTGAATAGTTCTTCGTTAACGAGTGAGTTGGCGATTTATCGCACATCGAGAAAACAACATTACTCACGACATGCCTGTTTCTCATTACCTATCGTGCGGTTACAAGGGAAGTCGTTCTCGATGAGTAACTTGTCGTGCCATGAATAGTAGAGGTCTCAGCTCCGACAAATTGTTGTGCTCCAGTCAGCTTTGTCTCGCTTGTTCCTTAAGTAACCGGAGCCGCAAATCAATATAGGGTCATGGCAAATCTGAAAAACTACATTGACCGGCGTGATTCTCGAGTGACCTGGGATCCGTTTCGTGAATGCCCAAATCGGTTAACTTGATTAGGCCAATCACGTTTCGGGAACTGTGTCCGGCAAAATGGGAGCCATTGGGAATGCTTATTGGTCGAAGAACCGATTCCGTTGCTCCGGCCATCCTGGGTCCTTGTGACGGACGATCGCAAACCCATTCTCCTTAAGAACAAACGAGTCGATATTCTCAGACCTGGTGTAGTCACCAATCCAGCCGACAACTTCCAAATCTCTCCCACGCACTGCGCGCACATACCAAACGCGGCCATCCGGAAACGTGATCAGGTCCGTCTGCTTCAGTGTGGAGAGCTGATCCGCGAGCGCCTTCATCCGCTCTCGTTCAGGAGAAGGTTGTTGAACTGAGTTTGCTCGCTTGTGGTTGACTGCAAACCCGATGAAGCTCAATGCAAGGAGTACGAAGACGGCTTCGAGCCAAGTCCTGCGCCAAGCTGCTGAATGATAGCTTTGCCGTTGTTCGTCATGGGAAGGTTTGTCCAGAACATGGAGTGAACGGTGCGGTCCAGTGGGTGTTCGCAATTCGATCGGGTCATTTTCCATTGAGGCGGTCTCGCTTAGGCGACGGTTATTTGAAGAGTTTGTACGATGGCCTGGAGTATTGACGAGGGAGTAGGAGGGCAACCTCTTACGTAATGATCGACGGGTATAAGATCGGCGACAGCGCCTCTGCTTGCGTAACTTTTGCCAAAAATCCCACCACAAGCGCCGCAGTCACCGATGGCAATGACAAGCTTGGGATCGGGAATGGCGTCAAACGTTCTCTTGAGCGCTTCCTCCATGTTCACTGAAACCGGTCCGGTTACAAGGAGCAAATCGGCGTGGCGAGGGCTGGCGACAAATTTAATTCCAATACCCTCGATGTTGTAGTAGGGATTGTTGAGCGCCTGAATCTCAAGCTCGCATCCGTTGCAGGAGCCGGCGTCGACATGGCGAATGCACAGCGCGCGGCCAAGAAGTTTTGAAATCTGCTTTTGGATCTCGCCAATTGGAACCTCGACCTTGGGTATCTGCGGCACCCTTTCAGTCAAGATTCCGGTTCGCATCATTCGGGAGAGCGTGTTGATCATCTCAGCCTCAGCTGTCGTGTCCACTGTAGGACAAGTTGAAGGACTTGTTGATTAAGGGAAAATCAGGTACAAGGTTGCCGGAGATCGCATACTCAAGAAGCGGCCAGTTCTGCCAGGATGGATCATGTGGATGGCATCTCCGAATCGCTCCATCCGGACCGGTTTCAAGCGCAATCAGTACAGGACCGCGCCAGGCTTCGATGACGCCCAGCCCGAGCAGGTCTGGCTCAGCATCAGGGACACCATTGCGCGTGTTGCCTTGCGTCAGGTTCGCAGCCAGTACTCGACACACCCGGAGGGACTCGAGGATTTCGTCGAAGCGGACCGCGACACGCGCGGCGACATCGCCCGAGGTCTGCACGGAGACTCTCGGCTTTATCGTGTCGTACGGCGGCCATGGGCAGTCGGCCCGCAGGTCGTGAGGAATCCCTGAGGCTCGAGCAGCCAGTCCCGTGGTGTCGAGCTTCCACGCCATTTCCAGGGCCAAAATTCCTGTCTCACGGAAGCGATCCTGGACGCCCGCATGATTGTCGTAGATATTCCGCATGCCGACGACGTCGGTTTCGAGTGTTCGATAGCGGTCGAGCAACGATTGCGGTGCATCAACAGGAAAATCGGATGCGACTCCACCGGGCTCCACAAAATCCATCAAGTAGCGAGCACCGAAACAGGTCTGGTTGGTCCGCAAAAGGTCTTCCTTC
>JAGWSG010000215.1 GCA_028876335.1 Acidobacteriota bacterium | reverse complement strand
TGCGCGATGGAGAGCCGGTGCCTATGCGAATCATTATTGAGGTAAATTTCAAGATCATTCCCTGAACAATAAAGAAACGCAGTAATGGGCAAAGCCTATTCAAGTGGTTCACAAGCGCTACAGCTCTGGAAGCGATGTTTCTCCTTCCATTGACGCCTGATTAACTCATTGCACAACAGTACGAAAGTCGCAAGTTGCCGAGTGAGTAACCTCATTGCATTTTCCTCCCGACACATGCCTAATATCTGTGCGGTTTGACCGGAAAGTTGCAGAGTGCCGGAGCAAAGTTGCATTTACCTCTGCGAGCCGCGGGATTAGCTTTTGTAGAGTGCCCGAGCTGGAAGTTTGAACGGAACCGGGCGGGAGGCTGAAGATGGATGTCATCTGCAGAAAAGGCGGCGGTCTTCCGCGGAATTATGCTGAAAACAGCAGTTGGCTGAATCCCAATCCATGGCGTGCTGTACAGTCTGCCAGAGCGGCATTCGTTGAATCATTGCGCCAGGCAACCACGCCCCTCGAAGAAGTGACTGTTGCTGCCGATGTTGAAGCACCTCTGCCCCCACGACATGAACGTAGACGACCGTTCCGGCGCCGCTAAACCTGCTTCCGCGCGCTTTCAAACAATCATCAAGCCTAAGTCAGTCAATCAGGATGTCCGCAGGACTTCCTCCAGAGCTGCGCGCATGCGTATGTCTGGGAAATGCCTCGCGTACAGATGCGCCTCTCCCGTGTGCCGTCCTATAGTGGAAGCACGGATTGAAGGAGGCGTACCGAGACGATGATTGACGAGATTGCATACGCAGCCACGCTGTTCAAATTGAATTCCGCCATGCTTGCGAAGGTGAGCGAGGGAATTACGCCGGAGGAGTGGACAAGGCGACCGAGCGACACGGCAAACAGCATGCTCTGGATTGCAGGCCACCTGCTGTGGGCGCGTTCCCGTTGCGCGCGCATGCTGGGCTCACAGTGGGAGCAGGAGTGGATGAAGCAGTTTGAGCGCGGCGCCAAACCTGGCGACGGCGCGAGCTATCCGACGCCGGAGACGTTGATGGCGGCATGGAAGGAAGTCACCGAAGAGTTGCAGACCGGACTGGAACAAGCAACCGAGGAGACGCTCGAGCGCGAGGCACACCGGCCAAGCCTGAATGGCAAGGTCAGCGGCATGGTGTATTTTCTTGCTTCGCATGAGAGCTACCACATGGGCCAGTTGGCCTATTTGCGCTGCTGGCTTGGCAAAGGCGGGCCGCAGGGATAAGGTTCGCGGAATCAGCATGATGCTGTAAATGACGAAGATTTCATCTGCGCTTCTACTGACAGTTGAGCGTAAGCCGCGTCTTAGAGGCAGGTGAAAAACTGCGAAAGCTTCCCCAAAGGTCCACTACGAAAACCTGTGTGCGCCATTGCGCTTCGGTGCGCAATTTGTGCGGCGTTCACTCTGCTTTTCTCATTGGCATGTGTGCCTGGTCTTGCCCAGGACAACACGCCCCCCTCTCGAAATACTCCCAGCAATACCTCAGAAATTGATTCAGCGCCGTCCCCACAGATTCAAACAGACACAAACGATGGAGTCGTCTCCGGCACGTTACTGGATGACGGTGAAGATGTTGTCCAGGGTGCTCGTGTCGATCTGATTGATCCGCCGACCCACGCGACCAAGAGTGTGCAATCGGGGAGCGATGGCCAATTTGCGTTTCACAACGTTGCTGCCGGCCCGTACATCCTTTCTGTTCACGCCACGGGAATGGCACCTTACACTTCGCCGCAGTTCACCGTTCAGACCGGCCAAGTGATGATTGTTCCGCCGATTCACATGACGATTTCCGCAGGAGTGACCAGCGTGACGGTTTCGGGCGATCCTGTGACGCTTTCCAAGGAGCAGGTACAGATTGCGGTGCAGCAACGCATTGGCGGAGTGATTCCTAATTTTTACAGCTCATATGACTGGAACGCTCCACCGATGCTGACGAAGCAGAAGTATGTCTTGAGCATTCGATCGATTCTCGATCCTG
>JAGWSG010000021.1 GCA_028876335.1 Acidobacteriota bacterium | reverse complement strand
CAGGTGGAGCAGATAGTGCGTCGAAGCGGTGTTGTAGATGGGCTTTGCTTCGTATCCCCCATGCACATCACCGCAGCAATATATGTCAATGATTATGAGTCGGGCCTGATTGAAGACATCGCCAAGTGGCTTGAAGAGCTCGCTCCGGCTCGGCCGGACTACAAGCACCACCAGACCGGCGAGGACAATGGGGATGCACACTTGAAAGCAATGTTGCTGCATCACGAAACAACTTTACCGGTCACAGACGGGAAGCTTGACCTTGGAACTTGGCAGCGTATCTTTTACGCCGAGTTCGACGGCCAGCGCCGCAAGCGCGTCATCGTCAAGGTTCTGGGCATCAGCAGAGGATAGATGGAGGCGTGATCTCTGCGCACTTCACTTTTCAGACTGATCTCCTTCCATAATCGTGCGCCATAGACCACTGGGAGCAGGACTCCCCGGTTGCGCGGGATTGATTTCCACCCGCGGAAAGACAACCAGGTCAACCCGTCGATTCTCCGCTCGGCCTTCAGCAGTTGCATTACTCGCGATCGGATGGAACTCTCCATACCCCGCCGCTGACAACCGCTCAGGCGGAACGCCTCGAAGCTCCAGCAGTAGTCGTGCAATTCCCGTCGCCCGTGCGGCAGAGAGCTCCCAATTGGAGTGGAACTGTTCTGTGTAGATGGGAACGTTATCGGTGTGCCCCTCAACGCGGACTTCGTAACCGGTCTGCCGCAGGGCTGTCGCAATGCGAGTGAGCGTATCCGATGTCGACTCTTTCGGAGTGGCCGATCCAGAAGCGAAAAAGCCTGCCTCGTGAAGACTGATCACGAGCCCATTCGGGCCCAGTTGCAGGGAAACGAGATGTTGATGAATCTGTACGGCGAGAAGTTTCTGTAGCTGTGCTTGCACACGCTGCAGCTCGCGTTGAACACCGGCAGGCGTTAGGACACGCGTTTCCGGAGCCAGATGCTGGTCTGATACATAAAGATCATTGGATCGCACATCGCCCTTGTTGCGGCTGAATTGCGGCATCATGCCAAGTTGCTGCAGCGCTGAGTGCACTGATTGTGAAACGTCAGCTTCCGTATGTTTTTGTGATTTTGATACCGCGTACATTACAACAAAGAATGCAAACAAAAGAGTAATGAAATCTGCATATGATACCAGCCAACGCTCGTTGTTCCCCTTGGCGTGTTTGCGGCCATTGCTCATGCAGCGTTCTCCGTGGCGCGCTCGTGCAACTCGGAGAGAAAGCCCGCAAGTTGTACCTCAAGCATGCGCGGATTCATCCCTTCCAGGATCGAGATCACACCTTCCAGCATCATTTCTCTTCGTTGCACGTCTTCTTCAACCAGGATTCGCATCTTGCCCGCAAACGGTAAAAAGAAGAGGTTAGCGGCTGCCACTCCATAAATGGTTGCAACAAACGCAACCGCAATGCCACGACCTACCTCTTGAATGTTGTCTAGGTGCTGCATAACTTGGATCAGGCCAAGAACCGCCCCCAGAATCCCGATCGTGGGCGAGAAGCCTCCAGCAGATTCAAACACCGCAGGCATCCTCTCCTCTGACTCTGCGGCAGAGTCCAGACTCACACGCATGATTTTTCGCAACTCCGTCGGCTCGGTACCATCCACAGCAAGCATCAGTGCACGCTTTAAAAATGGATCCTGAATCGTCTTCAAGTCGGCATCCAGAGAGACAACTCCATTGCGCCTGGCTTTATTTGCAAATGAGACAAGCTGCTTGATGAGTTGATCATTCTGCTTGCGGGGTGCGGCAAATATATGGCCCAGCCTGCGAAGCGCCTTGATCACAGTTGCGAGAGGGAACTGCAGCAGCACCGCGCCCATTGTGCCGCCAAACACGATCAGGGCAGCCGTCGGCTGCAGAATCTGGCCCAGGTTTCCCCCTTCAATCAAAAGCCCTGCCAGTATTCCTGCAAGCGCAAGAAAGACGCCGCCAATGCTTCCCTTATCCATGCTGTTCCTTCATCTGTGTCCAAGTGCCGTCAACGGATTAGGCGTTTGTTCGGGTCGCTTGGAATTCTCTAATCGTTGCTTGCGGCGTAGTTTCATTCACTTCCAGGCTGCTGATTGCCGCCGCCCGGCTCAGATCGCTCAATGAGGGCAGTCTTCGGGCCACCATCGCCAAAAGCCGCGCACGGTAATTCGTCACGCGCTCCACAACCTCCGCAGGTGTTTCGCGTACGATGAGCTTTTCTCCATTGATCAAAGTAAGCATTGTGTCCGGCGAGGACTCAGCAACTTTAATCAGATCACTGTTCAGAACCATCAGACTCCCATTCAATCGAGTCAGCTCAATCATTCCCTGCTCCCTTGAAACTGTTATCGACAGAAAGTCTGGAAAATTCATGCAGATTAGTACTGCGACGCAGAAGTTGTCTCAGATAAGACACATGAGGAGATTCATAAAGTTCACTTCCGACATGGCCGAAGAAGGAGCCAGATGCAGTGCAAAGACCCTGCGCTCCAGCCCCGAAGGAAGTCCAAATCACGGGTGCGGACACAACGGGCTAAACACAATTCCATGCATCTCCAAAAATTAGGAGAAACCCATGTCCCTGGGTGTTTTGAATAACCTCAACGCGATTTACGCGACCAACAACCTGAATAACACCAATAACAGCCTTTCCGGCGTGCTCCAGCAGTTGTCGTCCGGTTCTCGCATCAACTCTGGTGCAGACGATGCGGCCGGCCTCTCGCTGGTCAATGGCCTCAGCGCAAACGCATCTGCGCTCACACAGTCGGCCAACAATGCAACGCAAGGCGTAGGCCTTCTGAAGGTTGCCGATGGCGCCCTCTCGCAAGTGACGAACCTGCTCAACCGTGCCGTTACGCTGGCTACTGAGGCAAGCAACGGTACTCTCAACTCTTCGCAGCTCACTGCCGCGAACCAGGAATACCAGTCCATCCTCGCCGAAGTTAACAACATCGGCACCACCACCACCTACAACCAGACGCAGGTGTTCGGCCAGGGATCGGCAGCCACAGTCAGCATCTACACCGGCGACTCTTCTTCCAACGGTTCTTCAATCGACAACCTGAGCTTCGCGCAGCTATCTTCATCCAGCGTTGGCGATGCAGGCGGTTCCGTTTCGCTGACGGCTGCCACCGCTTCTTCGGCAGCAACAATTACCTACTCTGCCGCGGCCTCCAACGCAAGCGTAGACCTGACGTCTGCCGATATCTCCACTACCACGGGTGCGCAGACCACTCTGAACCTGCTTAATCAGGCCATCGCTTCGGTGGCGGCTCAACAGGGTTATATTGGTTCGCAGATCAACACGCTGAACTCCGTGAGCCAGGTGATCAGCACACAACAGCAGAATATTGCTGCTGCGCAAAACGCCATTCAGGCCACGGACTATGCAACGGCGACCTCGAATCTGGCAAAGTACGAAATCCTGAGCCAGACTGGTATCTCCGCACTGGCACAGGCAAACAGCCTGCAGCAACAGGTCACCAAGCTGTTGCAGTAGACCGCAACCGTAACTTGCTCGCGAAGGGCGTCCATTTGGACGCCCTTCTTTGCAGCAATTCGCTGCCGTTCTGCCAGGGAATCTTTAGAGAGCACAAATACAAAAGGAGAGCTACTGGCCATTCCGCTGCTGCCGATAAGGAGAAGGTGTCATGGGTGCGATTGGTCTAAATTTCGGTTCGCCTACAAGCGGTACGGGCTTTGATGTCAGCTCGACTGTTGCCGCCATTGTCAGCAATCTTCGTGCGGTTGAGTCGCCGTGGAAGAATCAGCTCACCTCCCTGCAAAGCCAGGACACCGTGCTTTCCAATCTGGGCACACTTTTCTCTAATCTCTCAAATGATTTGAGCGCCCTCACCGATTTTCAGGGAGCCCTCGCGCAGAAAACCGGGTCCAGTTCCAATACCAACGTACTCGAACTCGCGTCCGCATCTTCGTCGGCAACCGCAGGCACGCACACAGTCGTGGTCAACAATCTTGCACAAACATCCAGCGGCTACCTTGATCCGCTCACAAACGCATCTGACACGCTTGCCGGCTCCATCAGTATTCAGGTAGGCAGCGGATCAACAACCACGATTAATATTGACAGCACGAATAACAACCTCTCCGGCTTGGCCGCCGCGATCAATTCCTCCAACGCAGGCGTCACAGCCACGGTACTCAAAGATTCAAGCGGCTCCCGTCTCAGCATCGTTTCGGGAACATCAGGCGCACAGGGCAATCTCGCCATCACCTCGTCCATCACGGATACAACCGCGGGCGGAATAGCGCTTAGCTACAATTCGGCGGTCTCGGGCCTTGATGCCTCTCTGCAGGTCGACGGGATTTCTCTCACCAGTTCCTCGAATACGGTCTCCAATCTCATTCCCGGTGTTACATTTCAACTTCTCAGTTCCAGTCCGGGAACACCGATTCAAGTTGTCATTGGAAACTACACAACAGGCGTCGAAAGCGCGATCGGCACATTCGTCTCTGACTACAATGCCCTCATCAGCGCCATCAACACGCAGCAGGGAAATGACAGCAGTGGCAATGCGCAGCCGCTTTATGGTTCGCCGACACTCTCTCTCTTGCAACAGCAGTTGCTTTCCGGGCTCAACGCACAGAACCCCAACGGTTTTCTGGATACCATCACAAATTCGAGTGACACTCTCTCTGGTTCCCTTACTATTCAGGTGGGAAGTGGAACCGCGCAGACCATCAATATTGATTCGAGCAACAACACCTTGTCCGGGCTTGCTTCCTCCATTAATGCAGCCAACATCGGTGTAAATGCCAGCGTCGTCACTGACAGCACAGGTTCGCGCATCGTCTTTCAATCGCAGCTTGCCGGCTCAAACGGCGCGCTCACCGTCAGCTCGTCCATTTCGGACGCTAGCACGGGTACAGATATTCAGTTCAATTCCGGTAACTCGGACATCAACGGATTGAGCGCCCTTGGAATCAATATCAAGACCGATGGTTCGCTGAGCGTGGACGCAACTAGACTCGACGGGTTGCTGAACTCCGACTACAACACCGTTGTCGGCTTCTTTCAAAATGCCAACAGTTGGGGCAAAATCTTTACCGGCATCCTCAACAGCGAGGGAGAAAGCTCATCCACCGGAGTTCTGAAGCTGGCCATCACATCCAACAGCAATATCGAAGCGAATCTCAACAGCAGCATCTCGCGCGAGGAGAGCTTCATTTCCACGCAGGAAAAGAGCCTTACGGCTGAGTTGACCAGCGTAAATCAGATCCTGCAGTCACTGCCCACGCAGTTGAACAACATTGACATGATTTACTCGGCCATCACAGGCTACAACCCGAAAGGCTAGGTCTTCTTCCGCATATGTCCACCTATCGCGAACTCTCTCTGGAAGGTGCGTCGGCGGTCGATCTGGTCGTCGCTCTGTATGACGGGATCATCCGCTTCCTTTATGCCGCCTGTGATGCCTGTGACCGCGACGATGTAACAGGACGACGCATTGCCGTCAAACGCGCCCTCGACATCATCATTCACCTGCAGGCTCGCCTCCGCATGGATATCGGCGGACGTCCAGCAGCAGTGTTGAGTGAGTTTTACGCCTCTGTCTTCGCGCAGATTCTTCAGGGGTCACAAGCTGCTTCGCGGTCGAAGTTCGAGCAGGCTATTGAGTGCGTGCGCAATGTGCGCGAGGCCTGGAAGCAAATCGCCGCCAGTCCGGACCCGCAGCCCGAGCAGGAGACGGCCTTTGCAAGTATCGAAGCGCCGCAACCGACTCCACAGCAGGCACTGGAGCTTGATACTGTAGGCTCATCCGGTTGGACGGCATAGGCTCGGTTGTCTTGTCGGCGTTTTGCGCGGAATAACTAAGCGACCACTGTGAGCTCTTCTTCGAGTTGCTGCTTCTGGTAGAGGCTCGCATAGTATCCGCCGCGCTCCAGCAACTCTTCATGCCGGCCCAGCTCCACAATACGTCCATCCTTCAACACGGCAATCTGGTCGGCATGCTGCACAGTCGATATGCGGTGTGAAATCAGAATCGTCGTCGTGTCGGATGTGTAAGACCGCAAACCACCCAGGATGCGCTCTTCCGTATACGTGTCCACGCTCGCCAGTGCATCATCCAGGATCAGGATCGAGGGCCTGCGAAGCAACGCGCGTGCAATGGCAGCCCGTTGTTTTTGCCCGCCTGAAAGCGTAACACCGCGCTCGCCCACCATCGTCTCATAGCCCAATGGAAAGTCCTGGAACTCCGTTCGAATGTGCGCAGCTTCGGCGGCCTGAAGCAATTCTTCCTCGCTTGCACTGGGCACTCCGAACGCAATGTTCTCGCGGATGGTCTCGCTGAAAAGAAAAGTCTCCTGTGGCACCATCCCGATGTTGTGGCGCAGCACCGCAAGTGGATACTCCTTCGGCTGCCGCCCGTCGATCAGCAAAGTTCCTTCCGGAGCTTCATAGATACGTGCAATCAAATTGATGAGCGTTGACTTACCAGCGCCCGTCGGGCCGACAATCGCCAAACTCGACCCCGCTGGAATGGTGAGAGAAATATCACGTAAGACTGGAGTCTCACCGTAGCTGAAGTTCAAATGGCGGAACTCAATATCGCCGCGTAACTTAAAGTCCGGTTGAATTGCTGGATCGGCAGCGCTGTCATCAATCTCTGGATCTACATGAAGAAGATCGCCGATTCGTTTCACCGATGCTGTGCCGCGCTGGAAGATATTGATCACCCAGCCCACCGCAATAATGGGCCAGGTCAGCAGAATCATGTACGTGTAAAAGGCCACGAACTCGCCTGCAGTAATCTTGTGCGCAATTACCTCATGCCCACCCGCGAGCAGCGTAATGATCATCGAGACGCCAAGGATGAATTCAAGCGTCGGCCACAGCATGCCCATCAGTTGCACGAGCCGAAGAGCTCGCTCAATGTACGACTTGTTCAGCCGCTCGAACAACCTGATCTGCGAGTCCTCGCGCGCGAAGGCACGCACCAGCCGGGCGCCGGTGTAGTTCTCCTGGGCCTGCGCTGAAATTTCAGAGAAGCTTTCCTGAATTCGCTCGAAGCGCTCATGAATCTTGCGTCCAAAATACTGTACAAGGATGCTGGCCAGCGGCATCGGCGCCCAGGCCACAAGCGTGAGCCAGGGGCTGATGTGCAGCAGGAAAAACAGTGCGCCGACGGTGAAGAAGATCGTGTTAGCGCTGTACATCAGCGCCGGGCCCAGCAGCATGCGCACAGCGTTCAGGTCGTTGGTCATCCGGGCCATAATGTCGCCCGTGCGGTACTTCTGGTAAAACGCTGAGTCCTGCCGTTCCAGTTGCTGGAAGAGATCGTTTCGGATGTCGTACTCAATCTCCCGCGAAATCCCGATCAGAATCCATCGCTGCGCATACAGGAAGATGCCTTTGACCAGTGCAATGCCCACCAGCAGCAATGCAAAATAAACAATCGTGCGGCGCGTGGTCCCGCGTTCCAGATCGTCCACCGCGAACTCAAGAACCTTGGGGAAGAAAACCCAAACCGCATTGGTCGCAATGACGGAGAGAAATCCCCATACGTAGCCCCAGCGGTATTTCCGCATGTAATGGAAGAGAGGCTTGAGATCGCGCAGCATAGGTTCATTGTACTGATGCGCCTGCGCTGCTGGGGATTCGGAGAATGTAGGGCCCGGGCCCTACGGCCGAAAGGGGACTGGTGGCGAGACGGTCTTACGTCGGCGTGCGGAGCAGCAAATATCCCCCTGCCAGCCCAAAAAGTATATCCGGCGTCCACGCAGCCACTGCCGCAGGCAGATAATTCACCGTTCCCATCGCGCCCAGAAGTCCATTCAGCACCCAATATGAGAGCGCAATCGAAATCGCCACCGCAATGCCGGTCAGCGATCCGCTCCGGCCCATCGATAGCGCAAAGGGAATCGCCAGCACCGCCATCACAATAATCACCAGCGGGTCGGCCAGCTTATGCCACAGCGCCACGCGCAGACGCATGGTGTCAAAGCCGCTCTGGCGCAGGTCGCGAATGTAATCTTCGAGCTGTCCAAAGTTCATCTCCTGCGATTGCAGGCTCTCCTTCTTGAAGTAGCCGGGCTCCTCATGCATTTCTGGGAATTGAGAACTCGTAAATTCGGAGTACTGTGAAACGTTCGCGCCATTCATATCGCGCACCCAGCCGTTTTGGAAAATCCACTCATCCTTGTCGTCATTCCAGTAGACGCGCGAGGCATAGATCCGCTTCGTCAGTGAAAACGTGTGCGGATCGAACTCAAAGATACTCATGTTCGCAAATTCGTTCCGGTCCGGGTCGAAGAACTGGTAATAGTAGATGCGTCCCGTCTGTCCTGGCTGGCTCTGGCCAAACATCCACTTCTGTTCGGGGTGAAGAAACGTCTGCGGCGGATGCCCTTTGATCGTGCTGCGCAGCGCTTCCTGCTGCCGGTTCGCTTGCGGCACGTAATACTCGTTGAAGAAAAACATGCCCGCTGAAAGAATCGCTGCCAGCGACACAACCGGCACCACCAGCCGGTAAAGGCTGATCCCAGTGGCCTTCATTGCGATGATTTCGCTGTTGCGATTGAACACGCCAAAGCTCACCAGCACCGCAATCAGCACCGCAAGAGGAGTGATCTGATAAATCATGCTCGGCGTCAGATGGAACAAGTACGCGCCCACAATGGTCAGCGCAATGTGGTTGCGCACAATATCGCCCACCAGCTCGAATGACGTGAACAGCAGCATCAGCACAACAAAGCTGACCAGCACAAAAAGAAACAGCCGTATGAACTCGCGGATAACATAAGCATCCAGAATGCGTGGAAACACGCCCCATGCCCGGTGCACCATGATTGGCTGCAGCTTTTCAAAGAGTCCCGGTGCCGCCGTGCCGTTAATCGCATCCACGGTCGCCGGTTTCGGCGTGCGCGCGGTCAACCCTGCAAGGGCATTCAGCACGCGTCCGCCTGTTGCCATCTGCGAGAGCAAAAAGAATCCCGCCGCTGCAAACAAAAGATTCGCGGACCACACTCCCACAAAAGGAGGAAGCTTGCCCTGCCGGCTCAGAGAGAAGCCTGTGTACGAAAGGATGTAATACAGCACAACCAGCAGCAGGGTATACACCATTCCTGAACTCTTGCCGCCGCGCCGCGAAATCATGCCCAGCGGAACGCCCACCAGCATAAGCACCAGGCAGGCTGCCGGATACGCAAAGCGCGTCTGCAATTCCACTGCATACTTAAGCGCATCGGGGCCATCATGCTTGCCCATCAGCGCGCTCGTAGGCATTGCGTAGATGGATGTATCCAGCCGTCCCAGGTGTATATCACTCTGCGGATTGAGTACCAGCGGGCGATCGAAGCTTGTAAAAGTCGAAATCGTGTACTGGTCCGGATGGCCGGCAACGGTCTCATGTCGTGTGCCATCGCGCAGCCGCATCAGCAAAGACTGCGTGGAATCATTCACAACGGTTGCCGATGCGGCCGTCGTTATCAGCGGATTGGCCGGATTGCTGACGTCGGCCATAAAAACTTGGCGCCAGTTTGAAGCGCCTGCACTCGAGCGCACGTCCTGCACGTACAGCACGTAGTTCTTAAAGTCTTCGTAAAACACTCGCGGCTGAATCTCGTAAGACGCCTGCGAAGTCACAAGCTCCTGCTGCAGGTCAAGAATCGCCTGATTCGCGCGCGGTCCAAAATAAAGCGTGTTGGCCAGCCCAAGCAGTGTTCCTCCCGCCGCCACAATCGATGCAACGCCCACAAAAAATCCAATGCCCAAGCCCGAGGCGCGCATCGCAATAATCTCGCTGTCCGCCGCAAGCCTCCCCAGTCCCAGCAGAATGCCCACCAGCACGGCCATCGGAATGGTCACGCGAAGCGTATTCGGAAGATTGAAGAGAAATACTTCGGCTACGGCGCTGAACGTGGAGGAATTACGCACAACCATTTCCAGAATGTGTGGAAGGTCGCGCATAAACAGGATGAAGGTGAAAACTGCGCACCCGATAAGCGCGTGAGAAAGGATCTCGCCGAGAATATATCTTGTCAGGATGCGCACGGAGTGGCTCTTGGACTAGTTTATCCCCGCTGGCGTAATTTCGAGCGCCTTCGGCTGCCAGCGGCGTAATTTCAGGCTGTTGGAGAGCACGCTCACCGAGCTCAGCGCCATGGCCGCGGCGGCCACCCACGGACTCAAAAGGATGTGAAACGACGGATACAACAGGCCGGCTGCCAGCGGAATACCAATCACGTTATAGCCCGCCGCCCAAATCAGGTTTTGCCGCATCACACGCAGCGTCGAGTCAGCCAGATCGATGGCTGCCGGAATGGACGAAGGTTCTTCTCGAAGCAGAATCAAATCGCCTGTCTCTTGCGCCAGCTCAGTGCCTGAGCCCATTGCAATGCCTGCATCCGACTGCGCTAGTGCTCCGGCATCGTTAATGCCGTCGCCCACCATCGCCACTTTCAGACCGCCCTTTTGCAATGAGCGGATGCGTTCCAGCTTGCCCGTCGGACTCAAACCTGCCTCAAGCTCACGAATGCCCGCCTGCTCGGCAATCGGTGTCGCGGCGGAAACCGAATCTCCCGTCAGCATCACCACGCGCAGCCCCTTGCTGTGCAGCGCAGAAACTGCGGCCGTAGCATCGGGCCGCAACACATCGCGCGTTTCAAAGTAGCCGGTAGGCTGCCCATCCACGGCCATCCATAGCCGGGTCACACCCATCCGTGGTGGTTGCACCGTCTCCGGAATCCGAATCTGCGATTCGCGGAAATGTGCATCATTGCCTAGGATTACCTCTAGGCCTTCCACAACGGCCCGAACACCACGCCCTGGTGTCACACTCACGTCGCGTGCCGGTGGCCAATCCAAATTGCGGCCCTTTGCACGCTCCACAATCGCATGGGCCAGTGGATGATTCGAGTGCTCTTCCGCAGACGCAGCCAATGCAAGCAGGTCAAGCTCGTCGTATCCCGGTAGCGCGCGAATCGTGGTAAGCGTCGGCCTGCCCACGGTCAGCGTGCCGGTCTTGTCCAGCACCACGGCGTCCAGTTTCGTCAGCCGCTCCAGCGCTTCACCGCCTTTGAATAAAACTCCCAATTGCGCGGCACGTCCCACCGCAACTGTCAGCGCGGCTGGCACAGCCAGACCCATCGCGCAGGGGCAGGCAATCACTAGTACGGCAACTGTGCTCGCCAATGCAAGCTGGAAATTCTGCGCCACCAGCAGCCAGGTTAAAAATGTAATGCCCGCCAGCGCCAGAACCACTGGCACAAAAATCGAGCTCGCTTTGTCTGCAAGCCGTTCCATCGGTGCGCGTGACGATTGCGCCTGCTCCACCATGCGCGCAATCTGTTCCAGCATCGTGTCTGATCCCAGGGACTGCGCGCGCACCAGCACTGCGCCGTCGTAATTCAGTGATCCGGCAAGCACTTTATCGCCCTGCTCGCGCGCAATCGGCGTAGACTCGCCTGTCAGCATCGATTCGTCTACCGTTGTGCGTCCTTCAAGAATTGTGCCGTCCACAGGGAAACGTTCACCCGGTCGTACCACAACACTGTCGCCCGCCTGCACCTCTTCGAGGGGCGCTTCCACTTCCTGCCCGTCGCGCATCACACGCGCCGTCAGGGGCCGCAACCGCGTCAGCGCATCCAGTGCGGAAAGCGCCCGCTTCTTTGCCGCCGCCTCTAATGTCTTGCCCAGAAGCATGAAGCCCAGGATCAACAGGACCGCATCGAAATACACGTGGCGATCCGGTGCCGGGGCAACGGTTGCGTAGAGCGAATACAGAAAAGCTGCTCCCGTCCCCAGGCTCACCAGCGTATTCATGTTGGTCGCACCGTGCTGCGCCGCGCGCACCGCGCTCTCAAACACCGTCCATCCTGCCCAGATCATAAGGAACACCGTCACGATCAGCAGGCTCCAGCGAATCAAGTCTCCCGGCAGATCGTAAATCTGCGGCAGAATATGCATCATCAGCCGGTCCAGAGGCCCAGACTCAGACATAAGCGGCATGCTCAGCACCATGGCCACCACGCCAAAGAAGATCGTCAGCCCGACTTTCAGTTCCTGCAGCCAGTCGCGGGTTTCCTTCTCAACCTTGCTGCTCCCCACGCGCGGCAGCACCGCGTCGTAGCCGGCTGAGCGTATCGCCTGCAGAAGCAACTCTGGCGCAACCTTGGCTGGATCGAACTCAACAGCGGCGCGGTGAGCCATCAGATCCACGCGGGCAGACTCCACCCCATCGGTCGCCTTGAGCGCCTCTTCAACGTGATGCTGGCACGCTGCGCAGCTCATTCCGAGAACCGGAATGCTCAGCGATTCTGTCTGGGTCTCCGCCATAGGCAAAAACTACTGCTCCAGATGTGCGCTATACCCCACCTTCGACAAAGCAGAAATCGCCGCATCTACTGGAGGAGGTTCAACATTACTTGCAAGCCGTGCGGCTCCAACACGCACTTCCTGCACTTCCAGCCCTTCAGTTGCTGACAAGGCCTGCGTCGCCCGGCGGACACATGATCCGCAGTGCATTCCATCAATTCGCAGCGTAAATTCTGACATCTCGATACCCCTGTCTGTATTTGATGATACCGCTGCTGATTTGGTGCATTCACCGTTCCTCATCGGGGTACCCAGAGTGATATGAGTAATTTCCAATTGCTCACGGCAAAATGTTAAAGGGAAACCTGCAATCGGGAGGCCAATGAACCGCGAATTTCCTCAGGCTGCAATTTTCGGAGTGGGAGCTATCATTCTCCATCGCGGCCGCGTGCTCCTTGCACGCCGCGCGCACGCACCCATGCGCGGCAAATGGACCCTGCCCGGCGGTGCCGTCGAACTGGGCGAAACCTCCAGGGAAGCCATCATCCGCGAAGTCCACGAAGAAACCGGGCTCTCCGTGCACCCCGTAGCTCTGGTGGAAATCGTCGACCGCATCGACCGCCGTGGCAGTCGCATCCGCTTTCATTACGTCATTGCAGACTTCCTATGCTTCGTCGATGGTGGCATAGCCCAGGCAAACTCAGATGCGAGTGCGATAGAGTGGCTTCGTCCCGCCCAATGGCGCTCCGGCGCTCTCAACCTTGATGCGGTCACCCTTCGTGTCATCGAAAAAGCTTGGAGCATCGCCCGCGACATCCAACGGAAAGGGAAGCGCTGAAATATGGCAAAGCTGGATAAGCGTGTCCTTCTTTCCGCCTTGCTCGCGCCAGCCGCACTGGCTCTTGCTGCTGATGTCTGGCGGCGGCCACTCAGCTACTACCAGGGCTACGCCCGTACCCGCATGTACATCTCGGGTGCCAGCAGCCGCTATGTGCGCGTTAAAGGCATTCGGCTTCACTATTACGCCATGGGGCCACTCAGCGGCCCACCCATCCTTCTCCTTCACGGCCTGGGCGGCCGGTCTGAGGACTGGATGCCGCTCGCCCCATTCCTCACACGCGCCGGCTTCCGGGTCTATATCCTCGATCTCCCCGGTTGCGGCAAAAGCAGTCGACCTGAGGACTTCTCCTATTCCATGACAGATCAAGCACATATTGTCATTGATTTCATGGATCAATTGAATCTTCGCCAGATCGATCTTGGCGGCTGGTCCATGGGCGGATGGATCGCCCAGCGTATGGCGGCATTGCGCTCTGAGCGCTTCCGAAAGCTCATGCTTTTCTGCAGCGCAGGCCTTTACGTCAGGCCTACTTGGAACGTCGGCCTCTTTGTCCCGGAAAACGCACAGGAACTGGCCGAACTCAATCAGCTCCTCATGCCTGATCCGCCGCAGCTCCCCGACTTCGTCGTCAAAGACGTTCT
>JAGWSG010000214.1 GCA_028876335.1 Acidobacteriota bacterium | reverse complement strand
ACGTCAATCAACTGGGCTCGCACGGTCTCAAGCAAAGTGTTGGCCTGCGCCACGTCAGCCTCGGTGGCCACTCCGCCCTTAAGGCGTTCTTCGGTTAAAGTCAGCTGGTGCTCGTAGTCGCTAACTGTCGATTGCAGAAGTTGGCTTTGCGAGTCCAGACCACGCACCGCGAAGTAATACTGTGCCAGTTCTGCGTGAAGGCTCAGATCTACCACGGCCGCATCAGCCGCGCTTGCCTGCGCATTGGCTGTTGCTGCCTCCACGCTGCGTCGCACTCGGCCCCAGAAGTCCGGCTCCCATGCAGCCTGCCCGGCCAGGACCATATCGTTATAACTCGACTTCGAGCTGCTTGTTGCAAGCGGCCTGTTGTGCGACATGCGACTGTGATCGAAGGACACGCCTGCCGACGCTGTGGGGTAAAAACCTGCCCGCGCCACGCGCACCTGATCACGCGCAGCAAGGTAAGCCTGCACGGCCTCTCGGAGAGTCTGGTTGGACGAAGCAATCTTCTCTTCCAGAGAGTTGAGTTGCGGATCTTTATAAACTTCCCACCATGCTCCGCGCAGAAGACCATCGGACGGTGAGGCAGGCTGCCAGGTTCCGCCATCTGGATTTGGCGGAGGAGTCACTGCTCCTCCGCCAGCTTCTTTGTAAGCTGGCGGTGCCGTAACAGTCGCAGGCGCGTAGTTCGGCCCAACGGGCTTGCAGGCGGTAGGACCGAGCGCCGCGCACAGCGCAGTTCCCAGGGCTATATGCCCCATCTTCAATTGGGCGGCTCTCATGCTCACTGGTCCTCTTCCGCCTTAGGTCCGGAATCTGTCTTCTCCGGCGAAATCCGCTCGCCTTCGATCAGCGAGTCCGGAGGGTCTTGAATCACCTTATCGCTGACACTTAGACCGTTCACAATCTGGACGGTAGCGCCGTCGTCCTGCCCAATCACCACCGGCACCAGATGTGCAACTGGCCCTTTTGGCCCATCCACCACCGTGCCTACACGGAGGCCTTCATGGCGGAAGATCAGCGCCGCAACTGGAATTACAAATGTCTGCGCCGGCGTCTTCACTTTGAAGTGCACCTGCGCCAACGAACCTGGTAGTAGTTCGCCGGTGCGATTGCTGATGTCCAGTTCAACAAGAAGGGTGCGGCTCGCTGGATCAATTGCATCCGAAGTACGCACCAAGGTTCCAGTGAAAGTCTTTCCCGGATGTTCAGGGAACACGATGTCGAATGTCGACCCAATCTTTGCCTGTGGCGCGTACACCTGTGGCAGATTTACATAAACGCGCAGCGTGTGAACGGCCTGCATGTGAAACATTTCTTTCGCCGCACCCGAGTCAATCAACTGCCCCGTATCCACCGTACGCGCCGTAATCACGCCGTCGAACGGCGCATATACCTTCTCGAAGGATTGAAGCTCTTTCAGCCTCTGCACGTTGGCTTGCGCAGACTTTACCGCCGCAGCTGTCGCAGCAGCCTGGCTTACCAACGTGTCCGTATCCTGCTTTGAAACCGCATTCGACTGCACCAATCCTTGATAGCGATTCGCCTGAATCTTCGCATTGCTCGCGTTGGCTTCCGCCGTCGCCAGGTCTGCCTGTGCCTGCGCCAATTGCTGGTCCACTTCCGGCGATGAAATCTCCGCCAGTAGCGCACCTTTCCTCACGTGCGCGCCAATGTCGTAATACCAGCGCGTCAGATAACCCGAGGTCCTCGCATAGATGGGTGAATCCGTATAAGCAGTTACGTTGCCCGGCAATGTAAAGTTGTCTACCGGAGCTCCAGGCTGAGGCGGAAGTGCAATAACGGTTGGTGCTGCAAGCACCGCGGTCGTGTCGGCCAGAACCTTGTCGCTGTGCATGCGGCTCAAAATTCCCACCACGGCCAGCACGACAAACACCAGCACAATCAGCACGGCACCAACTGCCGTCATCCGTGGTGAGAGTCGAGTCTCATTCAGCACTGGCACATCGTCGTGCCCATGGCCCTGTGTCGGTTGCGACGAATTGTTTGGTACGCGATTCATGCAAGCTGCTCCGGATCGTACTTCATCGTTGCTTAGTCAAACTCATCAAATTCTGGACTCAGTTCCACGTGCCGTGGCGCGCGCCGCTTGCGCTCTAACCATCCATGCACAACTGCGAAAAACGTAGGCACAAAAAATAGTGTCGCGAATGTCGCTAGCAAGAGTCCGCCGATAACGGCGCGTCCCAGCGGTGCATTCTGCTCGCCGCCATCACCCAGTCCCAGCGCCATCGGCAACATGCCGATAATCATCGCCAGCGCCGTCATCAGCACCGGACGAAGGCGGACAAAGCCCGCATTCAGCGCGGCCCTGCGCGCATCGCCCACCAGCACTTCTAGCTGTTCACGTGCAAAGCTCACCACCAGAATCGAATTTGCTGTGGCCACGCCCATGCACATGATGGCACCTGTCAACGCGGGAACACTTAGCCGTGTTCCGGTAAGAAAAAGAAACCACACAATGCCAGCCAGCGCCGCAGGTAAAGCGGAAATAATCAGAAACGGGTCAAGCCACGACTGGAAGTTGACAACAATCAACAGATAAACAAGCAGAATGGAAAACACCAGTCCGGCCAGCAGACCAAAGTAAGAGTTGTCCATAGTCTCGCTTTGGCCGCGGATGGCAAAGTGCGATCCGCGCGGAAGATCTTTCTTGTGGCTGTTCACAATGTTCTGCACTGTGCGTGTCACCGTTCCAAGATCTGTGCCTTCCACATTGGCAAAAATATCCAGAACCGGCTGCACATCATAATGGCTCACTTCGGCCATTTCCGTTCCCGGAGCCAGCGTCGCCATGTTGCCAACAACCTGTATTGGATGCGCTGCGCCCGGTGCCGAGGTCGGTGACGAGCTCGCCGGATCGCTTTCCGCACTCTTTGCAGATCCCACCACTGGAAGACTCCTCAGCGACGAGAGCGAATTCATGTCATACTCCGGCGCGACAACTTCCACGTTGTAGGTCACACCTGTCCGCGGATCCAGGTAAAAGCTTGGTGTGGTCTGAAAGCTGCCGCTCAATGCTACGAGAATGCTCTGGGCCACATCTGCCTGCGTCATGCCCACATCCCGCGCTCGCAGGCGGTCCACATTGACGGTCCAGTTCGGCAGGTTGAAAGGCTGCTGAATGCGCGCATCCACGATGCCAGGCACTTGGCTCACCTGATTGAGAATCTTGTCCGCAAGAGCGCGATTGGCGGTCAACTTGTTTCCGACAACCTGGATGTCGATCGGTGCGGCCAACCCAAAATCGAGAATCTGGGTGACGATGTCGACGGGGACGACATAAAACATTACGCCCGGATACTGTTTGGCCAGCACTAGCCGCAGGTGATCGATGTATCCCTCGGTTGGATGATGGTTTTCAGCCAGTTGCACCTGAATATCAGCATCTGCCGGACCCACGGGAGCTGAAGTGGAGTAGGAGAGATTCAGGCTTGACCAGGGAAGTCCAATGTTGTCGACAATCGAAACCATCTCTTTGGGCGGAATCTGTTCTCGAATCGTGCTGTCGATGCGGTCGCACAGGGCCGCTGTCTCTTCAATCCTTGTTCCCACGCGAGCGCGAATATGAATTTTGAACTGTCCCGCGTCCACGGCAGGAAAGAAGTCCTGTCCCAGCCACGGCACGATCACTGCAACCGAAATCGCCGTGAATGCGAAGAAACCGATGAGGAAGATCGCTGCATGATCAAGACAAATCACCAACAATCCCGCATAGAAATTCCGCATTTTCTCGAATCCGGATTCAAACGCGATCTGGAAGATCACGAAAGGATTACGGCTTGCACGCTTGCGCGCCGCTTCCGCATCGTCATGCTCCTGGAGAAGAAACTTGGCCATAGTGGGCACTACAGTGCGCGAAAGAAGGTAACTTGCCAGCATCGCGAAGACGACTGCCTCGGCAAGCGGCACAAACAGATAGTGCGGCACACCGGTCAAAAAGAACATCGGCACAAACACAATGCAGATGGACAAGGTCGACACAAATGCCGGAACGGCAATCTGCGCGGAGCCGTCCAGAATCGATTGCTCCAGCTCTTTACTTGCTTCCAGATTTCGATTGATGTTCTCGATCGCGACCGTCGCGTCATCGACCAGAATGCCGACGGCAAGCGCCAGGCCGCCGAGGGTCATGATATTGATGGTTTCGCCCAGCGCGGCCAGAGCCGCCAACGAGCACAGAATCGATAGCGGAATCGAAACTGCGATGATAATGGTCGACCGCCAGCTGCCCAGAAAGATGAGAATCATCAGCGCTGTCAGGCAGGCGGCCACAATTGCTTCCCGAACCACGCCACTTACAGCGCCACGCACAAAAATCGACTGGTCAGACAGCGGGCTGATTTGAAGCTGTGGCGGAAGATTGCCGCGCACTGCAGGGCTGGCGAGCTTTTGCCGGATCTCCTTGATGATGTCCAGCGTTGATGACGAGCCCGTCTTGTTGATGCTCATCAAAATAGCGCGCCGTCCGTCCACGCGCACAATGTTTGTCTGCGGCGGATTTCCGTCGCGCACATGTGCCACATCGCGCACAAACACAATCGCGCCATTCGCCGTGTGAATGGGTAGATTGTTGAGCTGTTCAATTAACTCCGGTGCTGAGTTGGTTTCAATCGTGTATTCAAAGTGACCAATCTTCATCGTGCCGGAAGGTGCGATGAGATTTTGCGCGGAGATGGCGTTAACCACATCGCCGGGGCTCAACCCGCGGGCCTGAAGCGCCTGTATATTCAGGTCCACCATGATCGCACGCTGCTTGCCGCCATAGGGGTACGGCGTCTGCGCACCCTCCACCGTGGCGAGCTGCGTACGGATTGCCTGCGTCGCAAGGTCATTCAGCTGCTGTTCATTCAGACCTTCGCCGGAAAGACCAAGCTGCAGAATGGGCACGCTTGACGCGTTGTATTGAATGATGAAGGGTGGCGTAGTTCCAGGGGGAAGCTGGCGCAGCATTACCTGGCTGATGGAAGTAATCTGCGCAACCGCACTGCCGATGTTCACGTGTGGATGAAAGAAGACCTTAATGATGGCCACGCTATTCAGCGATTGCGACTCGATATGTTCGATATCGTTGACCGTCGTGGTCATCGCTCGTTCGCTGTTGTAGGTGATGCGGTTGGCCATCTGCTGTGCTGAAAGGCCTTGATAATGCCAGACAATCGTGACTACGGGAATATCGATGTTCGGAAAAATATCCGTCGGCATCGTGACGATGCTATAGCCACCCAGTATCAGAATCAGCAGAGCGAAGACGACGAAAGTATAGGGTCGCCGAAGCGCCAGCCGGACTATCCACATGACGAGTACTCGCTCCTGATGCGGGAGTCTTCCCTGAGTAAGCTATGAGCCGATGAACTCTGGGTCCTGGCAATCTGCCCGGCAAGCCCCGGGTTGAGCCAGCCACCAATCCGCTTTACTGTTCTCCCGAATCTCTAATGGTAGACGAACAAGCATGCTACAGCACCGCACAATATGGCACAGGTGTGTTGTTTGGATTTTAATTCCTACCTTGAGTGACTAGCCGCTGCCGCCGCCTGCCAGTCCGCCCACGCCAACTCTTGAAATTCACGAAAAGATCCAGGAGCCCCGAAAGAGCCGGTTCGACTGCGCTCGAACCATCCCGCAGGCTCCAGGTCCACCTTCGGATTGCAGGCTGTCGCCCAGGAGGTGCAATCTTGCGTCTAAATCGTCGACTAACAAGTTCGGGCACATTAACGCGCATGCTTCATTTTCATATTGCTTCCGGCCAGCTTGCCTTGTCAGTTGACGGCCTCTCATAATAACGGTGCGCTGATTCCGGCTTCGACTTTGCCCCCGGCCTTTTGGTCGTCCGAAACCTTTCTTGAAACCCGAACGTCCCTAGAACCGTACGCCGTTTTTCTATCGCTGAGGCTCCACTTTTTCATCAGCGCCGCGGCAAAGAATCAAAACACCTAATTTGTTGTCAGGAAGTTCAATCTATGTCCAATCAAAGTGCAGCGGAGTTAAAGAAGGCATCCGGAATATCACCGGAGTCCCATTCGCTGAGCGGGGTCCGCATACTGGTCTACATCCTGTTGCTCGCAGCCCTTGGGGTCGCAATTTGGATTATGTACCGGAATCATGAGAAGGCCGCCGCCGCAAAGGCGAAGGTTGCAAACGCGCTCGCAGGCCGGCCAGTCCCCGTACAGGTCATCGCTGCTGGCCGTCACCCCATGCCCATTTACCTCACGGCTCTTGGCACGGTTACCCCGAATATGACCGTCACCGTGCGGGCGCGCGTCAGTGGTCAGCTTCTGCCGGTCAGGTTCACAGAGGGACAGATTGTTCAACAAGGCCAGACCATTCTCGAAATCGACCCCCGGCCCTATAAGGCGGCTCTGGATCAGGCCAAGGGCACTCTTGCCCACGATCAGGCTCTCCTTGAGAATGCCCAATCCGAATACAAGCGCTATCAGGCTCTTTATGATGCGGGGGTAGTTTCCAAAGAAGCCTACGACGCCAGTAAGGCAAGCCTGGGCCAATACCAGGGAGCCATTGCTTCGGACAAGGCTGCGATTGAAAATGCCCAGTTGCAGCTCGACTGGTGCTCCGTAAAGGCACCTATTACCGGAAAAATCGGCCTGCGCCTCGTTGATCCTGGCAACCTCGTTTCCGCAAACACCACCGATCTGGTCATCATCAACCAGTTAGAGCCTATTGCCGTCTATTTCACGCTACCTGAAAATCAGCTCCCGGAAGTGCTGCACAAGCTGGCCACGGATAACCGCATCGTCGTGGAAGCCTTTGATCGCAGCAACACTCAAAAATTGACTACCGGACGCCTGCTGACAGCGGATAACCAGATTGACACCACCACAGGTACCGCCAAACTCAAGGCAGTTTTCGATAATCGCGACGGCGTGCTCTTTCCCAATCAATTCATCAACGTGCATCTGGTCATGGAAAACCGCCCCAACGCGCTGGTTGTTCCCTCCACCGCCATTCAAACCGGTGTGAACGGCAACTTCGTCTGGACCGTTGCTAAGGACAAGACCGGCAAAACCATCGCCAGCATGCAGCCCGTGACAATTGACATGGCGGAAGGCGAGAATACGATTCTTGAGTCCGGACCTCAAGCGGGCGCCAGGGTGGTCGTCGATGGCGCTGAGCGCCTACGGCCCGGCCAGATCGTCACCGTCAGCGAGGCCCAGGCACAGATGCAACAGGGCAATGGTGACAAGAGGCAAGAGGAGCAGCAGTGAGTCCTTCGCGCATTTTCATCCTGCGCCCTGTCGCCACATCTCTTCTCATGGCGGCAATTCTGCTGGCAGGCTTTGTTGCCTTCCAGCAGTTGCCCGTTTCTGCCCTGCCTGAGGTGGACTACCCAATCATCGAAGTCCTCACCTTTTATCCCGGCGCAAGCCCTGAGGTGATGGCATCCTCGGTAACGGCGCCCATGGAGCGGCAGTTTGGCCAGATGCCGGGTCTCAAGCAGATGACCTCGGTTAGCTCAGGCGGCGGATCCGTCATCACGCTGCAGTTTAACCTCGACGAGAACATCGATGTGGCCGAGCAGGAAGTGCAGGCCGCCATCAACGCAGCCAACAGCTTCCTGCCCGCCGATCTTCCCAACCCACCCGTCTATAGCAAGGTCAACCCGGCGGATGCGCCGATCATGACTCTGGCGCTCACTTCCAGTTCACTACCTCTTGAAAAGATCGAGGACGCCGCCGACACGAATCTCGCCCAGAAGATCTCCCAGGTGTCAGGCGTTGGAATGGTCTCCATCGTGGGGGGACAAAAGCCCGCAGTGCGCATCCAGGCCAATCCCACGCAGATGGCCGCATACAAACTTAGCCTTGAAGATTTACGCACCGCGCTTGCCGCGGCCAATGTCGATCAGGCAAAGGGAACGCTCAATGGACCGCGCCAGTCCTACACCATCGGCGCAAATGACCAGCTTCTTTCCAGCGCAGATTATGGCCCCGTCATCGTTGCCTATCGGAACGGCGCTGCCGTCCGCGCATCGGACGTGGCCACCATTGTCGATGCCGCTGAAAATACCCAGCAGGCCGCCTGGATGAACCAGGAACCGGCTGTCATTGTGAACATTCAACGCCAGCCTGGCCACAACATCATCGCCGTCGTTGACCGCATTCACAAGTTGCTGCCGCAGCTCAAAACAGCGCTTCCGGCCAGCATCAATCTCACCATTCTCACGGATCGCACCACCACAATCCGCGCCTCGGTTCATGATGTCGAGTTCGAGCTCATGCTCACCGTGGCGCTCGTTGTGATGGTCATCTTCTTGTTCCTGCGCAATCTGGCAGCCACCATCATTCCGTCCATCTCGGTGCCTCTCTCCATCGTCGGCACCTTCGGCGTCATGTATCTGCTGGGCTACTCACTCAACAACCTCACCATGATGGCGCTCACCATCTCCACGGGCTTCGTGGTTGATGATGCCATCGTGATGATCGAAAATATCTCGCGCTATATCGAGCAGGGCGACACACCGATGCACGCAGCACTCAAAGGTAGCGCGCAGATCGGCTTTACCATCCTGTCGCTCACCGTCTCGCTCATCGCAGTGCTCATTCCGCTCCTATTCATGGGTGATGTAGTCGGCCGTCTCTTCCGCGAATTCGCCATTACGCTCGCTGTCACCATCCTGGTTTCGGCCGTCGTCTCGCTCACACTCACACCCATGATGTGCTCGCGTATCCTGAGCCATAAAACAGAGCAGAAACAGGGCCGCTTTTATCAAGCCTCCGAGCGAGTATTCGACGGAATCATTAATTTCTATGGCCGCACGCTGCAGGTTATCCTGCGTCATCGTTTCATTACGCTTCTGGTCACCATCGGCACATTTGTGGCCACCATCGTGCTTTACATCGTGATCCCAAAAGGCTTCTTCCCGGTACAGGACACAGGAGTTCTGCTTGGCATCAGTGAGGCGCCGCAGACGGTCAGTTTCGATCGCATGGCGCACCTCCAGCAGAAACTTGTCGACGTAGTACTCAAGGATCCCGCCGTTGCAAATGTTTCTTCCTTCATTGGCGTTGATGGAACCAACACCACACTGAACTCGGGCCGTCTCCAGATCACGCTCAAGCCTCTGGATGAACGTAAAATTTCTGCCACCGAGGTCATACGCCGTCTACAACCGCAGTTGGAACATGTCAGCGAAATCCAACTTTACCTGCAGCCATTACAGGACCTCACTGTTGCCGATCGCGTAAGCCGCACGCAGTTCCAGTACTCGCTCGAAGATCCAAACCAGACAGAGTTGGCGCGCGTAACGCGCGCGATGGTGGCCGGACTCAGCGCGGAGAAGGACGTAACCGACGTGGCCAGCGACCTGCAGGATCAGGGGCTTGGCGCGGACCTGGTTATCGATCGCGATACAGCCGCTCGTTTAGGCATCTCCATGGCCGACGTGGATAATACGCTCTACGATGCATTTGGCCAGCGTCAGATTTCCACCATCTTCACGCAGCTCAACCAGTACCACGTAGTCATGGAAGTCGCTCCTCAATTCCGGACCAGCCCTTCCATGCTGGACACGCTCTACGTCAAGAGCGCCAGTGGCGCACAAGTCCCGCTCAGCAACATCGCCCATTGGACGCAGACGCGCACCATGCTCGCCATCGGCCATCAAGGGCAGTTTCCTTCCACCACCATCAGCTTCAATCTGGCGCCGGGCAAGGCGCTCAGTGATGCGGTTGCTGCCGTCAATCGGGTGGAAGAGCACATCCAGATGCCGAGCTCTGTCAACGCCAGCTTTCAGGGAACCGCCGCCGCATTCAACGCTTCGCTCTCCAATGAGCCCTTGCTGATTCTCGCTGCTCTACTTACCGTCTACATTGTGCTCGGCGTACTTTATGAGAGCTACATTCATCCCATCACCATCATCTCCACGCTTCCCTCCGCCGGTGTGGGCGCGCTGCTGGCGCTGATGATCACAGGGAATGAATTCTCGGTCATTGCCCTCATAGGCATCATTCTGCTCATCGGTATTGTGCAGAAGAATGCCATCATGATGATCGACTTTGCCCTGGACGCCGAACGCAATGAAGGCAAGGCGCCCGAAGAAGCAATCTTCCAGGCTTGCCTGCTTCGTTTCCGGCCCATTCTCATGACCACGATGGCCGCCCTGCTCGGCGGACTGCCTCTGGCCCTTGGTGGTGGCATGGGATCCGAGCTGCGCAAACCGCTCGGCATCGCCATCGTCGGCGGACTGCTTTTCTCGCAGGTTCTCACCCTCTACACCACGCCTGTCGTCTATCTCTACTTCGACAAGCTTGCCCAACGCGCCCATCGCAAGCAGCTTGAAACCTTGCAAAAAGCGCAGGCCGTAAGTGCGGATTAGGAGACACCATGCATCTGTCTGGGGTTTTCATCCGCCGACCGGTCGCCACAACATTACTCTCGCTTGCGTTGCTGCTCGCCGGTTCCATCGCCTACACAGTTCTGCCTGTGGCCTCGCTTCCGGACGTCGATATGCCCGTCATCGGCGTAGGTGCCGGTTTACCCGGTGCCAGTCCGGAGACCATGGCCTCAGCCGTCGCCACGCCGCTTGAGCGCCAGTTTGGCCGCATCGCTGGCGTGAATGAAATGACGTCGACCAGTAGCCTCGGCTCGGCGAATGTCACGCTTCAGTTTGACCTGAACCGGAATATTGATGCGGCCGCCAACGATGTGCAGGCGGCCATCAACGCGGCACGCAGCCAGTTGCCAGCCTACCTGCCGCAGAACCCTCGTTACCGCAAGGCCAATCCTGCCGATGCTCCCATCCTCATTCTGGCGCTCACCTCCGATGTCATCCCTAAACCCCAGATTTACGACATGGCCGACTCCATCCTTGCGCAAAAGATCTCGCAGATTGAGGGTGTGGGCCAGGTTTTCGTCGGAGGCACATCGCAACCTGCGGTCCGCGTTGAACTGAATCCCATGCAGTTGGCCAACAGCGGTGTCGGTCTGGATGCCGTGCGCACCGCTCTCTCCAACGCCAACGCTAATCGTCCCAAAGGAACTTTTTCCAGTGCAGGCAATCGTTGGCTGATCAGTGACAACGACCAGATCTTCAAAGCCAGGGACTACGCACCCATCATCGTCGGCTACAACAGCCAGACAGGCGCCGCGGTCCGCTTGAGCGACGTTGCCTCCGTTTCCGATTCCATCGCAGATGTTCACACAGGCGGCGTAGTCGCCATCAATCCAGACAAGGGACCGCCCGCCAAACTCCAGAGCGCTGTTCTGGTCATCATCTTCAAGATGCCCGGCGCCAATGTCATACGTACAGCAGACAAGGTACTCGCCGAGCTGCCCCAACTGCAGGCCGACATCTCGCCCTCCGTCAAAATCAGCGTCTCGCATGATCGCACCACCAGCATCCGCTCAAGCGTGCGCGACGTCGAGATTTCGCTCCTTATCAGCGTCCTTCTTGTTGTGCTGGTGGTCTTTCTTTTCCTGCGAGAAGTCTGGGCCACCATCATTCCATCCGTAGCCGTACCCCTTTCGCTCATCGGCACCTTCGGTGTCATGTACATGCTCGGCTACAGCATTGACAACCTTTCACTCATGGCGCTTACCGTCTCCACCGGTTTCGTGGTGGACGATGCCATCGTGGTCATCGAAAACATCATGCGCTACCTGGAAGCAGGCATGAAGCCTTTTGACGCAGCCATGAAAGGCTCGCGCGAAATTGGCTTCACAGTCCTGTCCATGAGCCTGTCCCTGATTGCTGTCTTCATTCCCATCCTTCTCATGGGTGGCATCGTCGGCAAGCTCTTCCGGGAGTTCGCGGTCGTTCTCTCTGTTGCCATCGCTGTTTCCTTGCTCATCTCGCTCACCACCACCCCCATGCTTTGCGCACGCTTTCTCAAGCCCCATGGGGGCATCCGTCATGGCCGCATCTATCGCATGAGTGAGGGTGCCTTCCTCTGGCTGCTGGGTGAATATGCCATCATTCTGCGCTGGGTTCTGCGCCGCAAGGGACTCATCACGGCCGTGATTCTCGGGACCATCGCACTCAACGTCTACCTCTTCATCATCGTTCCCAAGGGATTCTTCCCGCAGCAGGACACAGGCCGTATCGGCGGCACCATCCGCGGCTCACAAGACATCAGCTTTGACGCGATGCGCACCAAGACTCATACGCTTGCAACCATGGTCCTTGACGATCCCGCCGTCGAGTCCGTCACGGCCTTTGTTGGCGGCGGAGGCCCTGGCGGCGGCGGTTTCAACACTGGCCGCATGTTCATTGGCCTCAAACCATACAACGAGCGCAAAGGTGTCACGGCCGACATGGTCGTCAACCGCCTTCGCGGCAAGCTCACCAGCGTTCCCGGCGCAACGCTCTTCCTGCAGGCTGAGCAGGAGTTCCGCATCGGTGGACGCGGCAGTTCAGCGCAATATCAGTTCACACTCTCAGACTCAAATCTGCAGGAGCTCGATTATTGGGCTCCGCGCCTGCTCGCGCGCATGCGCACCATGCCTGAGCTGCGAGATGCATCGAGCGACCAGCAGAATCAGGGGCTCGCGCTCAATCTCGTCATTGATCGGCAAACCGCCGCCCGCCTCGGCGTGACCATGACTGCCATCGACCAAACGCTTTACGATGCCTTCGGTCAGCGGCAGGTTTCCACTATGTACACCGGCCTAAATCAGTACTTCGTGGTCATGGAGGTTGCGCCTGAGTATCAGATGACTCCCGAGTCTCTGGACAACATTTACGTCAAGACCACAGGACTCACCGGCGCACCCACATCGCTTTCTAACACCTCCTTCTCGTCGGCTCCGGCAACCGCCGCAGTCGCAGGTCCGGGCGCCACCTTCCCCGCTCTTCCTGCCGGCGCAACCGCCATCTTCCCCACATCCGGTGGCCAACTCGTCTCCGTGGCTACCCCAGCCGCCGCTGCGTCCTCAACTCCATCGCTGCTGACCTCTCTCGCTTCTTCCTCCAATGGCTCACCAACGTCCGCGGCCACCACTGCAAGCACGGCAATACCCGCTGCAGCCGCTGCGGCGCATATGGTTCCGCTCAGCGCATTTGCCCACTTTGAAACGGAGCGCACTTCCCTTGCCGTGAATCACCAGGGCCAGTATCCTTCCATCACACTTACCTTCAATCTCGCCCCCAACGTCGCGCTGGGCCAGGCAGTCACTGCGCTGCAAAATGTGGAAGCGCAGATGGGCATGCCCTCTGCCATCCACGCCAGCTTCCAGGGCACCGCGCAGGCTTTCCAGGATTCGCTACGCAACGAGCCCTATCTCATCCTTGCGGCGCTCGTCGCCGTCTACATCGTTCTGGGTATTCTCTACGAGAGCATCATCCATCCGCTCACTATTCTCTCCACACTGCCGCCGGCAGGCGTCGGCGCCATCCTTGCGCTCATGCTCACCGGCACAGACCTCAGCATCATTGCGCTCATAGGCATCCTTCTGCTCATCGGAATTGTGAAGAAGAACGCCATCATGATGATCGACTTTGCGCTGCAGGCTGAGCGCGAACATGGACTTCCTCCGGAAGAGGCTATTTATCAGGCCTGCCTGTTACGCTTCCGCCCCATCATGATGACCACCATGGCAGCCCTTTTTGGTGGCTTGCCGCTCGCCATCGGCCTCGGCGCAGGCTCTGAGCTTCGCCAGCCTCTCGGCATCACCATCATCGGCGGACTCATCGTCTCCCAGGCCCTCACGCTCTTCACCACCCCCGTCGTATACCTCATCTTCGACTGGATCCAGTGGCATGTCATGAAGCTGCACCGCATCGGCTCTGAGCTCGAAGGCGAAGGCAGCCCCGCCGACTAAGGCCGCAAATCGAAGAAACCTTGAAGCAAAACAAAAGCGGCGAGCCTCTTCAGAAGGCTCGCCACTAACTTCGAAACCACGATTTGCTACTGCTTGCTTACAGCACGTACTCCGGCTCTTCCACGCTTGAGTGCTGCACCATAGTATGTGGATAGTACGCATTCCGCGTGTACTGCTTAATCATGCGATTCGTGTTGAAGTATGACCCATTAAACGCCAGTGTCTGCCGCATTAACTGGGCCCACTTCTCCGGCTGTCCCTTGTATAGCGGAACCACTGCCGTCTCCAGCTTGCGATAAAGCGCCGCTGCCTCGTCCGCATCGTTCGCGCCATCTTCAATCGCCCATCCCGTCACGCCTTCAATGCAGCCTTCAATCCACCAGCCATCCAGAATTGACAAGCTTGGCACGCCGTTCAGAGCAGCCTTCATACCGCTGGTTCCGCTGGCTTCATAAGGACGCCGTGGCGTATTAACCCACACATCCACACCCGCCGTCAGTTGCGCGCCCAGTACCCAGTCATAGTTCTCCAGATACACAATGTGTAGCTGATCGCTTTCCAGTTTGTGTGCCGTCTCCATGACCGAGTGAATCAGCGCCTTGCCCGGCTGGTCTTGCGGATGCGCCTTGCCCGCGAACAGAATCTGCAACCCGCCGGCTTGGCGCGCAATCTCTACCAGCTTTTCCGGATCGGTAAAAAGCAGGCTCGCGCGTTTATAGGTGGCCACGCGCCGTGCAAATCCCAAGGTCAACACATGCGGGTCTAGCACCATCCCCGTTCGCGTTCCCACTTCGGCCAGCAACGCTTCTTTAGCCGTGGCATGCGCCCGCTGGATTTCACTTTCCGGTAAATCAATCGCATTGCGCAAAAATAGATTGTCGCGTCGCCAGCCCGCGATGTGCTGATCAAGGAGCTGCTGCATTGGCTCGCTTACCCATGTGGGTGCATGCACGCCGTTGGTAATCGAGTGAATCTCAAACTCCGGAAACATGGCGCGGGAAACCTTGCCATGCTGCAGTGCTACGCCATTCGCATAACGGCTGAAGTGAAGCGCCAGTAGCGTCATGTTCAACATGCCGTCCTTGAAGCAGCCGAGCCGCTCCAGGCGCGCCGTGCGCTCACCCCCCAGAATGCGCAATGTCTGCTCGTTTGAAAATCGGTCGTGCCCCGCCGGAACAGGTGTATGCGTTGTGAACACGCAGCGCGACTTCACCCGTGCCACATCGCTGTCGGTCACTTCGCCAAGCGCGCCGCCACCCATCTGCCGTTCAAGTAGTGCCAGCGTCAACAGGGCCGCATGGCCTTCGTTCATGTGATAGACGTTCACATGACACCCCAGTGCGCTGGCCATCCGCACGCCACCCATGCCCAGCACAATTTCCTGCTGAAGCCGGTAGTTCGAGTCACCACCGTACAGATGGTCGGTCAGACCGCGATCCCAACCGTTGTTCTCTTCAAGGTCCGTATCCAGCAGATAGATGGGAATAACGTGACCAGCTCGACCCACAAGCTCGTAGCGCCAGGCACGCACATGCACCGTGCGGTTCTCAATCGAAACCGTCGTACGCACTGCCTCTTCCGTGCAAAAGTCCGACGGATCCCACGGCTGGACATCCTCCATTTGCTCGCCTTCGCTCGTCAGGTGCTGCTGGAAATACCCTTTGCGATGGGCAAGAGTGAAAGCAATCAATGGCAAGCCCTGGTCGGCCGCAGAACGCAGCGTATCTCCCGCAAGCACTCCAAGACCACCGGAATAGGTCGGCATGGAAGGATGAATGGCAATCTCCATCGAGAAATAGGACACCACGCCGTTTGTTGGGTATGTCTCGTAGGAAAAGGGTTTGGTCGAGTTGGATTGCATCGGACTCTCTCTGCGGCAGATCTCAGCCGTCTATACAGCTCAGCGTTGAAACTTCAGATTCAGGCCTGCAAAGGTGTACGGTCCCCGCTTCAGAGCTGCTGAATCTCATGCAATTTTACCAAGGTGAAAGAAAATTGAAGCCCACTTCGGTCTCTGAAGAGTAACGGCAGGAACCTGTTTGAACTTCACGCCGTTTCCACTCCCAAAACCTGAATCTCAGCTCCAGCATGCACCAAACGCATCATTCCAAATCAGTTCAACCAATCTTGCGCGCCCCGCCGCTGGCATGGCAAATAAAGATATCCGGCTTGATACCCATCTTCTTCTCATAGCGTTCACCCAAAAGCCTGGTGAACTCCTCAGCCTTATCCTGCTCCACCAGATTGATGGTGCAACCGCCAAAACCGCCGCCCGTCAATCGCGCTCCAATCAGGCCCGGTAAATCCTGCGCCAACTGCACCATCACATCGGCCTCTACGCAGCTGGCCTCAAAGTCCTTGCTGTAGCTCCAATGCGCTTCAGCCATCAGCCTGCCCAGTGTCTTCATGTCGCCATTCATCAGAGCGTCGCAGGCCGCCACCGTGCGCAGATTCTCGCTGATGATGTGCTTTGCCCGCATGAGCGACTTCGGCTCCATCTCGTGGCCCCACTTCTCCAGGTCCTCAAGCGTCGCATCGCGCAAAAACGGTACGCCACCGCGATGTCCATTGATAATCGCGCACGCCGCTTCAGCTTCCGCGCGTCGCGTCGTATAGTCGCCGCCTGCAATCGAGTGCTTCACCATCGTGTTGGCAATCACCAGGGCCACATTGTGCGGAATCGGAGCCAGCTTGAAGCTCAGGTCGCGACAGTCCAGCAGCAGTGCATGATCTTCCTTGCCATTCACTGAGATGAACTGGTCCATAATGCCGGAACTCGCGCCTACAAATTCGTTCTCTGACCGTTGGCACAACTTCGCCATTACGGGGCCCGGATACGTCACTCCCGTCAGCGAGGTCACCGCAAACGCCGTCGCCACTTCCAGCGCCGCTGAACTTGAAAGCCCTGCCGCCACTGGAACATCGCCCCATAGGCTCATACTGAAACCCGGAATCGTCTGTCCCTCGCCGGAAAGAATCGACAACACACCCATCGGATAATCGGACCAGTGACCCCTCGGACCATTAGGCAGAGACGATGCCTCATAGCTCACTTCCTCGCCGTAATTTTCCGAGAAAAGAACAATCTTCCCGTCTGTCCTCGGGGAAATGGCAGCCAGGGTCGCGTAATTGATAGCCGCCGGCATCACAAAGCCTTCAGCATAGTCAGTATGTTCGCCAATCAGGTTCACACGCCCTGGTGCGCAAAATACTGTTGGTTCCGTTTTGAAGCGTTTACGGTGAATCGTACTCAGGACTGCGGGGTCATACATGGGTTCCACTTCCTATAAAAGCTCAAAGTCAATCAACATCGGCCACGATGATGTTTCATCGGGCTGAAGCATTCGCGACCACGGGCCTTCTGTAGCCAGCGAGTCGTGTGGAGCCGTCGCCGGCTCAAGTGCGACACATTTTTGTTTTGGTCCTGGCCCGTCCGGCCAGCCACCATAGCAAATCCACAATCCCAGATACGGCGTTGCTTCCGCATCGAAATGTACTTTGATTCGAAGGCCCGCCGACGGACGGAGCAAAGTGCACCAGGCCTCCTCTTTTTGGACGGGTCCGGCGAACAGTTTGTCTCCGATCTGCGTTTCCGGCGGCTGCACCATGCTCAGGTCCGCATGCGTCCCATTGGAAAGCAGCGCGACAGGCCATTGCACAACAGAGCCATGCGGCCCCAGCCGATTGCCGCCTGATCCCTCCAGGAGCAATTGGGTAATCGTCCCGGGCAGAAGTATCTGGTCGCCTGCCTCGGCTGCAAAGAGCGGATGCGCTGCCCACGACCAGGGCACTTCGGTCTTGCCGCAATTGCGCACGGTATAGTGAGCGCTCAGCCGCCAGCCCTTCCCGGTCTCTTGCAACTCTAGACTGCGTTCCATTTCCAGGGGCAGTGAGAAGCATTTTCCGCGCAGCGTAATTGATTGCTCACTCGTATCTGAATCCACCCGCTCCCACGCCACACGCCACAAATCGCCGTGGTCAGGAACTTGTGCCCGGCCAAATGCGCCCTGCACTTCGCACGGGGCAACTGAGGGAAAGCATTCGTCCCAGCCACTCGCATCGGCAGCCTCAAAGCCCATCGTCTGCGTGCGCGGGGTAATTGCACGCAGCGGAGCCTGCATCAGCTCTTTACCTCGAATTTGTATGGAAGAAACCTTCCCGCCGAATTGGGGAAGCAACGTGACAATGCAGTCACCTGCGCGAATGACAACGTTTACGACTTCTCGCGCAGCAGCTACTGCGTCCGCCATCCCTCTTGTCTCCTAAGACCGACTTACCGATTCGCTGAGACGGCTCCATATTTCTGGTAGCCAATTCTCATGCTCCGGTTTCATAAGTACTGAGCGCAGGCAGGTGACGGTCTTGGGGGGTGTGTCTCCAGAGTGACCCGGACCAAACCACTTCTGCGGTAAATCCACAAGCGCCAAGTGTAAACCCCTCTCCGCACAGGCGGCAAAAGTTTCTTCTGCCCTCCGTGAACGGTCTTCAGTACTTTTGCCCAGCACCGTCCACACCACAATATCCAGCTCCGGACCTCCTGCAGCCAATCCTGCGAACCTGCCCCCCGCATCGGCGCGCAAACGCCGGTCCAGCTCCTTCGCTGCTGCACGGCCCTTCCGCAGACCCGCCGCAAACTCGCCGTCACATGTCAATGGCAATAGCTTCTGCGTCGTCCACAACGCCACGGCCGCCGCCCCTGCCCGCGAGCACTCCAGACTGATCTCTCCCAGGTGCAGCTCCTTTGAGGTGAAGTACGTATAAGGGGAATCGTGCTTGTAATGCCGCCCCACCCCCGCATCCTTAAACAGCACACACCCGCATCCGTAAGGTTGCAAACCATGCTTATGCGGATCGATCACGATCGAGTCCGCGTGATCTATGGACGCGAAAGCGCCTCGCGAAGACTCCTCCAGCGCGTCTCCAATCAGACGGAAATATCCGCCATACGCCCCATCCACATGGACGCGCACTCCATACCGGGCGCTCAGCTCAAGAATCCCTGGCAGTGGATCGACCGCCCCTATCGCCGTCGTTCCCAGCGTCGCCACCACCGTGCCCACATCACCGCGCTTCAGCGCATCTTCCAGCGCGTTCAGGTCCATCCGGCCGCGGTTGTCCGCAGCAATCGCCGAGAAATCCAGCTTCAGCACGCCTGAAATCCGGCTGTGCGTATAGTGTGCCTGCTTGCTGGCCAAAATCCTCTTGCCCGGCCGCTCCTGGCCGGCAATCCACAGGGCCTCCAGGTTCGCCAGCGTCCCGCTCGACGTCAAATGCCCCAGATACCCCCCTGGCCAGCCAAACATGCGTGCAATCTCCGCCACCGCTTCAATTTCCATCTCGCTGCTGGCCCGCCCGCCGTCCCGCGCGTGGTTATTGGGATTAATCTTCATGGCCAGTGCATAGGCCGCTCGCGCCACCGGATGTGGCGGCTTGAGCATCTGTCCGGCGTAAAGTGGATGAAAATACGGGTAGTTATCCCCCAGCCGATGTGCCGTCTGCGCCAGGACTGCCGCCATTGCCTCAGGGGCATGGCTCTCGCCCGCCGGTTCCCACTCCGGCAGCTCGGCAAACTCCCGCTCCAGCGCCTCGGTCGCCGTCGCCAGCAGGGAGGAAACCACATCACGACCCATAGTCATACTCCAAATCCTCTTCGTTTTCAGGCCCTTCAGGTTACCGTTCCTGCGTTACCGGCCCTCCATCAATCGCTCGTAATGCCTTTATTTCAAAGATTAATACCAGAGTTTTCCAGACCAATGCTAAACTACCTCCAGCGTTAGAACAGAACCGGGCGTGAGCAGTAACTCGCCCAAACCAGTGCAAGATTCTGCCAGTGGTCGCTCCGATTCATCCAGCGCAATTCAATACCAGGAAACACAATCAAGATGGAACAAGGTACTGTGAAGTGGTTCAATGACGCGAAGGGCTTCGGCTTCATCTCGCGCCAGAACGGCGAGGATGTCTTCGTGCATTACTCGGCGATCAACTCGAGCGGTTTTAAGAGCCTTCAGGAAGGCCAGGCCGTTCAGTTCAATGTGGTGAAGGGGCCCAAGGGCTGGCAGGCTGCAGACGTGCAACCTCTCTAAGTTCGCCTCCCCGGATTCAGGCAGAATCCAGATATAACAAGCGTGGGTCGGGATATTTCCCGGCCCTCGTTTTGCATGCGCACACTCTCCACGCTCTCGTCACTCCCTGCCGCGCATCCGCCCCATCTCCGTACTTCCCCAAATGCCCCTCCGCTATACTCCAACCAACCGGTACGTATTCCCATCGGAGGTCCTTGATTTGACTCTGCCGCGCCTGCGCCTCTCCCTGTCTGCCTTGCTTCTTGTCACCCTTGCCGCTCCCACCCTCGTCGCTCAATCCCCAGCCAAATCGGACGCAAAATCGGATTCCAAATCCGACTCAAAGGCCGCCGCTCCAGAGGCGCTGCCTGACGCCATCACCGAAGGCTCTGTCAAAGTTGGCTCTGAGACCATCGACTACAAGGCCGTAGCAGGCACCCTCACCGTCGGCTCCTCTGACGATCAGGACAACTGGATTGGCCTCGACGGCAACTACCTGCCCGACGCCCCCATTGACCTCAAGGCCAAGCCGGAAGACCGTCCCGCCACCGCGCGCATGTATTACGTGGCCTACTTCGCCAAAAACGCCGGCAAGAACCGCCCCATCACCTTTCTCTACAACGGCGGCCCCGGCAGCTCCACCATGTACCTCCACATGGGAGCCTTCGGCCCCATGCGCGTCGAAGTGCCGCAGGACCTAACCCACAAGGAAGGCGCTCCCTACGACCTGGTACCCAACCAGTACAGCCTTCTCGACGCATCTGACCTCGTCTTCATCGATGCGCCCGACACCGGCTTCAGCCGCATCTTCGGCAAAGACGCCGCCAAGGCCTTCTTCGGCGTCGACCAGGACGCGCACGCCTTCGATCGCTTCATCCGCCGCTTCCTCAACAAGTACAACCGCTGGAACTCACCCAAGTACCTCTTCGGCGAAAGCTACGGCACCACCCGTACCGCCGTCCTCACGTATTACCTCCAGCGCCACCTTGATCTGAACGGCTCCATCTTCCTCTCGCAGATTTTGAGCTTTGACGACAGCGCCGATGACCCCGAAGGCAACCCCGGCACTGACAACGGCTATTTCCTCGCCCTGCCCTCCATGGCCGCCACCGCGTGGTTCCACCACCGCGTGCCCTCGCAGCCCAAGGAGCTCGAACCCTTTCTTCATGAAGTCGAGCAGTACGCCACCGGCCCCTACGCCTCCGCCCTCCTCAAAGGCTCTGACCTTACTGATGACGAGAAGAAATCCGTCGCGGAAAAACTCGAAAGCTTCACCGGCGTACCCGCCGCCTACTGGCTCAAGGCAAACCTCCGCGTCTCCGGCGGCGAGTTCTCCAAGGAACTCATGTCGGAAATGGGCATCACCGTCGGTCGCCTCGACACCCGCTATCAGGGCCCCGATATGGACCGCCTCAGCCGCGAAGCCGACTACGACCCCTTCGGCAACGCGCTTGACTCGGCCTACAACACCGCCGTCAACCAGTACACCCGCGACTCCCTCAAGTATGGCGAAAACATGACCTACAAACCCAGCTCAGGCCAGGCAGGCAACGACTGGGATCTGCGCCACCATCCACCCGTCGGTGAGGGCTGGGCCTCCAGCACAAACGTTATGCCCGACCTCTCCGTGGCCATGAAATCCAATCCGCGCCTGCAGGTTCTCTTAATGGGCGGCTATTACGACCTCGGCTGCACCTACTTCGGCGCCACCTACGAGGACAAGCACCTCCAGATCCCCGCTTCGCTCCAGTCCAACATCCACTACCATTTCTTTGAGAGCGGGCATATGGTCTACGTGACCACCACCGTCCTCAAGCAACTCCATGACACCACCGCCGCATTCATCCGTTCCACCGAATCCGGCAAATAGCGATTCTTAACATGAGTTGAATCCGAGTGCCCCAGGTCTCGCGTCTGAGACCTGGGAAGCCACATATACTGCCCCGCCGCAAAACCCTGTCATCAAGAGCGCGAGGTATTCAGTCCTCGCAGAATTCTCAACTCTCCTGCGAGCGAATAGCGAGCACACGACCCTCCGCATTCTGCATTTGGCCTCACGGAATGCTGCTAATCGCTGTCGCTCATGTTCGCACTCCCCGCGGACGCAAAATCCTCGCTCGGCGGCGGCGATCTCCGCACGATCCGGCAGCTGTACTTCTTCCGCTTCAGCGCCCTGCATGCCTCCATCGCTTCTGAACCTTCCAGGTGCGAGAAGCGCGCCCGGTAGCGTCTCCCGTGAAGCGCCACAACAATTCCGCGCCCGTTGCGCCGCAGGGTCGGCGCGCTCAGTCGAGCGCTTTTCAGTATCCGTCGCACCGAGTGCTGCGTGCTGAAGTTGCCGCCCACCTCAATCACCCACGCGCCGTCATTTCCTGCCCCATCGTCCGCGTTCGCAGAAACATGCTTCGTCTTTGCACTCTTGCCCAGTACCGGAAACGTCAGCGTCGCCAGCGCCTCGGCGGCTGAGTGCTGCGTAAACCCATGTCCGAATCCCTTGTGGATCAGGCTCGCCATCTTCAAATCGCGCGCCCGTGCCGTCCGCCCGCCCAGCACCACACCCACCAGCCGCCGTCCGTCGCGCTCGGCAGACGTCACAATGTTGAATCCTGACGCAGAAACGTATCCGGTCTTCATCCCGTCCACGCCCTCGCACTCATCCAGCAGATGGTTGTGCCCGTACACCGTGCGTCCGTGAAAGCGGAACGCCTTTACACCGAAGAAGTGATAGTACTCGGGATATCGATGAATCAGCGCCACGCCCAGCAGAGCCATATCACGCGCTGTTGTCCACTGTCTGCGATTCGGCAGGCCCGATGCGTTGTAGAACACCGTGCGCATCATCCCCAGCTTCCGCGCCTGCACATTCATCAGCTGCGCAAAATGCGCTTCACTGTGTCCCAGATGCTCGGCCAGCACCACTGCTGCGTCATTGGCTGAGCGCGTTGTAATCCCCAGAATCGCGTCTCGCACGGTGATCGTGCTGCCCGGCCGCAGCCACAGCTTCGTCGGTTGCTGCCGCGCCGCGTGCCGTGACACACGCATACGCGTATTCAGAGTCAGCTTTCCGCTCTCCAGCTCCTGAAACGTCAGGTACAGCGTCATCAGTTTGGTCAGAGACGCGGGATGTGCTCGCCGGTTCGCGTTGTAGGCTTCAAGCACACGCCCCGTCGCCGCATCCACCACAATGTGCGCGTGCACAACGCTGCTCCGTGCCCACCCTCGCGTCGGTTGCGCACAAAACGCAAGTGCCGCAAGTGTCACCAGAAGCCAGCCTACTCGAGACTGCCGCAACCCCTTATGTTCATTGCTTCCACGCGCATCTGAGAACATCAGACGCAGGCTTGCGCACTGCCCAAACTGCATCAGGTGGCCGTCTCCTCCCCAAAACCGCAACTTACCACCATATGCGGCGCAATGAAACCGCATGCACCCCCACACACCCATTTAGCAAGTTGGTGCGTGCACGCAAGCTCTGCAATAAGAACACCTACGCCCAGCATTACTTATTCCTGCATCGGCACGTACACAGTCGATATCGCTGAAATCAAATCTGTCTGATTCCTTAATCGCTCGGAACCAATCGCAAATCTCTGTCGTATAACTTTGAAACCTCTGGCAACCACCTAAAGGTTGCCTAGCATCCGTCTTTTCCTCTAGGAGTTCCAAGTTGTACTCACAAGCTGGCAGCCAACCCAATCAACTTACCGTCTACCGATTCACCATTCTCTTCGCTGTACTGCACTGTGCCTTCTTCATTGCCAGCCTCATCGTTGTTCCAGCCCTTGCACCCGGTGCCAGAATTCCCAATCCCTTCGGGCCAAATGGGCCTTCGCTCGCCTTCCTGCTTCAGGCATCCTCGGCGATTCGCGTCAGTGCCTTTCTGCAGATTCTCTCTGCCTGCACTCTTGCCGCACTCGCAGCAACTCTCGCAAATATCGGCAAGTCTCTCCGCCCCACTTCTGCGGCATCCATGTTCACTCTCGTCGGGGGCGTGGGCAGTGCTCTGCTGCTCGCCCTCACGGCTTTGTTCTCCTGGGCACTCGCATGTCCCGGATGCGTGGATCCCGGCCCTGCATTCCGTTCCATGCAGTTTGTTCCGTTCCTGCTGGGTGGCCCCGGTTGGGCCGGCTTCTTCGCCATCTTCCTGGCTGGCGTATCTGCCCTTGCAGCAGGCAAGCTGCCCAGCTGGCTTACAGGCGTCGGCTACTTCCTCGCCGTCATCTCGGCTCTGGCTACGCTGGTGCTCATCACCATCTTTGCTTCACCATGCCTGCCCATCGCGCGCTTCCTCGGATTCCTCTGGCTCATCCTGGTCGCCATCCTGCTGCTGCGCAAAGCCGGCTGAGCTTCTCACTCACCTCTGAGTTTGCTTCTTCTGGAAGCCACAGCCCTCCTGCAAGCACCTGTTACCGGCAATGCAATGTTGCAGGAGAAGTGGACTCTCCACTTTTGCCTGGCCAAACCGGGAGCAAAAATCCACGAGTTGCTGGCCATTTTCGCCATACCAACTTACGCGTGCATCCAGGCGATGAAAAACGCAACGTTTACGGCGGAAATAGCCAGATTTTTCAGGCAATTTGCGCGGCGGCCACTGCTTTGATGTGCGCCGGCCGCGTTCGGCAACAGCCGCCCACAATCTGCGCTCCGGCCAGAAACCAGCGCCGCGCAAGTTCCCCATATTCTTCAGGATCGCTCGTCCCCGTCCAGCAACGCGCAGTCGCATCCCAGTGTTCACCCGAGTTCGGATACACCACAATCGGTAAATTGCTCGCTGCTTTCAGCTCGCAGATAAGTGAAGCAATAAGACTCGGATGCGTGCAATTCACGCCCACCGCCACCGTCTGCGGCAAAGTCGACACAAACGTCGCACAATCCCTCAGCGACTCTCCATGCGCCACATTCTCCTCATCCGGACACGTAAACGTGAACCACGCACTCAGTTCCGGCCACGGAGAAAGCGCCTCAGCAATAGCCTTCGCCTCCTCCAGCGATGGCAAAGTCTCAAACGCCAACAAATCCACCCTCTGCGTTCCCTTTGCCGCCGCAAATATCTCGATCCGCTCGCGATGAAACTGGACAAGCTCCTCGAAATTTATGCAATAGTTGCCGTGATACTCGGCTCCGTTATGCAGCATTGCTCCATACGGCCCCAGCGACGCAGCAATCACCACGCGCCTCTCCGGAAACTCCGCAGCCGCCTGCCGCGCCAACTCCACCGCGCGCAAAAGGGCTGCGTCCGCCTGGGCAACGGGCAGCCCAGCCTCCTGGTAGCCCATTCGCGAGACCTGATAACTGCTTGTCAGAATGCAATTTGCACCTGCCGCAAGATACACGCGGTGAACTGCCAGAATCTTCTCAGGAGCATCCTGTAGCACGTGCGCCGACCAAAGTGGACCATAGATCTTCGCACCCTGGTATTCGAGCTCGGTGGCAAATCCACCGTCGAGTACATGAATTCCCTGGAATGTTGATGCACGTGTTGTTGTTGATTTGGCTGACATAGTTGCCAATTACCCGCTGCCGCGTGTCGCGAAATGTGCGCCTTCAGAGTGCGCTTGTTTAGAGCTTTTGCGTCCGCTCGACAGCGCGGACGCCGTGGATGCGCCGCAATCCCAGCACAATACGATTCAGATGGCTCACATCCTCGGCTTCCACGATGAACTCGATGATGGCTTCTCCATTCTCATCGCGTCGGATGTCAACCGAGCGGATGTTCGTATTCTCGTCGGAGATGGTGGCCGTCAGTTCCTTCAGCATGCCCGTACGGTCGTGGCAATAAACCATTATCTTTACGGGATATCGTTGGCCCACACCCTGCGCACTGCCGGAAGGTGCCCATTCCACCGCAATCCTGCGGTCGCTCTCATAGAGCAGGTTCTGCACATTGGGACAACTTCGCGCATGCACTGCAACTCCCTTCCCGCGCGTCACATAACCCACAATCTCTTCACCGCGGATGGGGTTGCAGCACCGCGCGCGATAAACCAGCAGGTCATTCTGCCCTTCCACCTGCAGCGAATCGGAGCCGCGTAACTGCAACTTTTTGATGGCGTCGGCGACGGCGGTATCGCCCTGTTTCTGCTCTTCGATTTCTTCCCCAGCGGGATTTGCAACACCGGGTGCCAGCTTATTCAGCACCTGATTCGCTGAATGCTTGCCTTGCCCAAGCGTTGCCAGTAAATCGGCTGCGGTAGCCACACCGTACTCTCCGGCAATGCGGCCCAGGTCATCGTCGCTTATCTGGCTGAGTGGAACCTTGAACTTGCGTGCCTCGCGATCCAGCAGCTTGCGCCCAATCTCCACCGCACGTTGGCGCTGATCCTCGTTCAGCCAGTGCTTGATCTTGTTACGCGCGCGCGGGCTTTTCACAAATGTCAGCCAGTCGCGGCTGGGCTTGTGATCCTTCTGCGTGATGATCTCAACGATGTCTCCAGTGTTGAGCTTGGTCCGCAGCGGCACCATACGCCCATTCACCTTGGCGCCCACGCACGTGTGGCCGACTTCCGTGTGAATCGTGTAGGCAAAATCCACCGGCGTACCCTCGGAGGGCACCACCACAACCTTTCCCTTCGGTGTAAAGGTGTAGACCTCATCAGGATAGAGATCCATCTTCAGACTGGAGAGGAACTCGTTGGGGTCGGTCATCTCCTTCTGCCACTCAACCAGTTGCCGAATCCAGTTCAGCCGCTCCTCGTCGCGCGCCGTAACCTCTTCATTGCCGGCCTTGTACTTCCAGTGCGCCGCAATGCCTTCCTCGGCAATGCGGTGCATCTCCTCGGTGCGAATCTGCACCTCAAACTGATAACCGCCCTCCCCAATCACTGTTGTGTGCAGGGATTGGTAGCGGTTGGCGCGCGGCATCGCAATAAAGTCCTTGATGCGCCCAGGAACGGGCCGCCACAACGTGTGAATCAGCCCGAAAATGGCATAACAGGATGCAATGTCCTTTGTGATGACGCGAACGGCAAGCAGGTCATAGAGCTGGTCATAGCTTGACTTGGTGCGCTGCAGCTTTTGATAGACCGAATAGAGACGCTTAATGCGCCATTCCACGCGCGCTTCGATGTTGTTTTCGCGCAAATGCTCAACTAGCGTGTCTTCAATACCGTGCAGGAACTGTTCACCTTCCACGCGCCGTGCTTCCACCGCTTCGGCAACCTGTTCATAACTCACAGGATCGGTGTACTTGAAAGCCAGGTCTTCAAGCTCGCCACGGACTTTTCCCATGCCCAGGCGATGCGCCAAAGGCGCATAAATCTCCAGCGTTTCGCGGGCAATGGCTTCCCTCCGCTCCGGCTTCAGGTGTTCCAGCGTGCGCATGTTGTGGATGCGATCAGCCAGCTTGATAAGGACAACACGAATATCCGTGACCATCGCAAGCAGCATTTTGCGGACGTTTTCCGCTTGCCGGTCTTCGCGATTGGCGAACTGAATCTTGTCGATTTTCGTGACGCCTTCGACGATGTGGGCAACCTGGTCGCCGAACTCCTTTTCAATCTCTTCGCGCGTCGCGGGCGTGTCTTCAACGGCGTCATGTAGAAGGCCCGCCGATATGGCAGTGGAGTCCATCTTCATTTCCGCTAGAACTTCTGCAACTTCCAGCGGGTGAATGATGTACGGCTCTCCTGAAGCTCGCATCTGGCCTTCGTGGTGTTGTACACAGAAGTTCCAGGCCTTGCGAATCAGGCCGACATCTTCCGTGGGACGATTGGCCTGCACGTGCCGAAGCAGAGCCTCGAACCGCTCATTGATCTCCTGGGGGCTGATGGAAGTGGGATGAGAACTTGCGGCAATATCAGGGTCCTCGGGCCTTTGGGCCTCTCCGGGAGCTGTCAGATTAGGCTGCCGCACTGTCGCCATGCTTCATTATAGGCCGTTTTGTTTTTCATGCGGGAAATGACTCCGTTGTAAGGTGCTGATCCGGGGGCTGTTGGCGGCAGCGGACACGCCTTTGCGGAATCGGTCTTCTGACCTTCATCATGTGCCGGCTGTCACTGCCGTTCATGCCGGCGGCAGGAGTAGAGTTCCTTGCGGAGTGGAGGTCGGAAACGGAGTATCTTATGCTGAAGTACCTCTCCCTGCTTGCATTCGCATCCATTGCTGTTTATGGAATTGCACAACAACCAAAAGACAAGGTCACGATACCGGTCCACCAGACAGCCGCAACAAATGGCCACGAAATGTACGCCAATTACTGCGCATCCTGCCACGGAATGGACGGAAAAGGACACGGACCTGTAGCCCCCGTCCTGACGACACCACCTACAGACCTCACCCTCCTCACCCGCAAGAATGGTGGCAAATTTCCTGACACACATATTGCCGCAATACTGCAATTTGGCGTGGAGACACGCGCGCATGGAAATGCCGAGATGCCGGTATGGGGTCCCATTCTTGGTAAGATGAACAGGGCCAACAGCCAGGAAAGGCAGCTCAGAATCAGCAATCTCTGCCGCTATCTGGAGAGCATCCAGGCTAAGTAGGTCTTCAAACCCTGTTTGCTCCGGTCGACATGCACTCCCCGGAGGACACAGATGAGCAAGACCCGCACACCCAGAATCAAGGATTCACAAAAGGCGTCTCGGCCAGAATGGCCGCAGACGCCTTTCGTGGGAAGCGCTGCTGAAAGAGCAAGCAAGTCAAAATCCACTCAGAAGCAGAAGCCTGAACCGCGGAAGGATGTCACCCTGTCGCCCGCGAAAGATTTGGTGGGAGCGCGCATCAACCGCAGAGCGGCAGACCGGATTCGTGCAGGGCACGTGTGGGTATATGCATCGGACATTGAGGAAGTAACTGTTGGAGGGGGAGACGCGCCTGCGCTACTGCCTGTGGCTGACGTGCGGGGAGTGCTGTTGGGGACCGCTCTTTACAGTCCTATTTCGCAGATTGCGCTGCGCCTGATTGCACGCGATGAAGTCGATAATACGCAGTGGATTCTACTGCTGGAAGAACGGCTACGGATAGCGATTGAAAGACGCGATCCTATCCTGAATGGCCATGAATCGAAGAGCGACTCGTGCAGGCTTGTGTTCAGTGAAGCAGATCAACTGCCGGGATTGATTGTGGACAAGTACGGTGATCTAGCGGTGCTGCAACTGCTCGTGAAGGGACTTGATTCAAACCCGGTACGGGATACGTGCATTCGCGTGTTGCGCGAGACGATTAAACCTAAAGCAATTTTTGAGCGACCCGATCCTCGGATTCGCGAGCTAGAGGGATTAGCGGCTGCGAGCGTGGAGCCGCTGTACGCAGCAAAGGGAGCAACGTCAAAGGTTCAGTTCATGCTGAACGGACTGATGTTTGAATTTGACGCCAATTCGGGACAGAAGACGGGCGCATTTCTGGATCAGCGCGAGAATTATGCGGCAGCGCACGGATGGGCCAAGAGGTTGGGTACAACGGGCCGGGCGCTTGATGTTTGCACCTACCAGGGAGGCTTCGCTTTGCATCTGGCGCAATCGTGTGAGCGCGTCACCGGGATCGATGCCTCGCACGCTTCGCTTGAAGTGGCAGAACGCAATCTCGCATTAAATCGTGCGAGCCTTTCTGCCGAGGTGGACTGGGTAGAGGGAGATGCCTTTCAGATTTTGCGCGACTGGTCGGATGCGCGCGAGCAGTTCGACACGATTGTCCTGGACCCGCCAGCGTTTGCAAAGTCAAAGCGTGCTGTGGAAGGAGCACTGCGCGGCTATAAAGAGCTGAATCTTCGCGCGATGAAGATGCTGCGATCGGGTGGGCTGCTGCTGACGTTCAGTTGCAGCCACCACGTAGGCTGGAGCGAGCTGGAGGGCGCGGTGAGTGCGGCAGCTGCAGATGCGCACCGGCGTGTTCGCTTGCGTGAGCGGCGTGGCGCGGCAGCTGATCATCCGGTTATGCTCAACATTCCGGAAACTGAATATTTGAAGTGCCTTGTGCTGGAAGTTGAGTAGCGCGGGCTACGCAGCAGAAGCTCGACGCACCCGAAAAAGGCGCGACCACAACATTTGCCAATGCGACTGCGGTCGCTGAGCAACTACATGTGGGATCGCAGGCACACTTTGCGAGGGCTTCATCTCCGCGATCATCTTTTTCACCTGAGCGCGAAGGTCTTCGGCTTCAAGAACACACGAACGCAAATAGGCCGAAACCGTGAGCCCGGCTTGTTCAGCCCGCTTATGAATTTGGTCGCATTCAGGCCTACTCAGACGAATCGTGATGCTTGCGGAGCGGCGTTCGCTTTGCCGATGTTTTAGCGCAATCTCTTGAATTCGGAGAGGCGAGAATCCAGTCTGTCCAGAGGTTGCAGCCTGGTCTGCGACAGTGTAGCTGTTTTCAAACAGTCCCGCGGGTTGCTCGTCCCACACTGGCACAGAACGTGCGTGGGTACGAAGTGCCTGCTCGTAACTGATGGTCGCAATGTCATCCGCTAACAGATCATGGTCGTCACTCGGAGATCTGTCACTTACGGGCGGCTTGCGCATGCCCTGCGCGATATTTGCGCCAAAAGCTTCATCGGATAAAACGGCGGCAAAGGTTGGATCACCCGAGCCAGTCGAAGATGGAACGACCTGCGTCACAAATGGCACGGTAGCGCAGGAGAGCCGCGCGATGAAAGTCCGCATTCAACAGAGAACGAGTTCAAATTCCCAAAGAAGGAATACCGGGATGCAATTGCAAAATGGGATTTTGCTCTATCAGGCAACCTGGGCTGAGGGTATGTCGCAGGTTTCTGACGCATCCAGGATGCGGCCCGGTCTGCTAAGAAGCGCTGAGATTGCCTGTGGCGTGAGCGGGCGAGAGAAGAGGAATCCCTGACCAAAACGGCAGCCCAACTGACGAAGGAGCTGCAACTGTTCACTCGTTTCAATCCCTTCAGCAACAACATCCATACCAAGAGCGCGTGCGAGATCGATGATGGTTTTGACAATTTGCAACGGCTGTTCGCCTTCCGTGATGCGCCCGACAAAGGAGCGGTCGATCTTCAAAACATCGAATGGAAAGGAATGGAGATGATTGAGCGAGCTGTAGCCTGTGCCGAAATCATCCATCAAGAGAGCAACGCCGAGCTCACGCAGTCCCGCGAGCACGTCGATGGCGGTGTTCATGTTGGGGATGAGACTCGACTCGGTGAGTTCGAGACCGAGTTGCCCACGGGCCGTGCCTGACTGTACAAGGAGCGATTGCACGTGATGAGTGAGGCCCTCGCGTGCAAATTGCCTGGCCGAGAGATTGACGCAAACACGCAAGGTCCCGTTCCGCGGATCTTCGTTGTTCCAGAGCTGAATTTGTCTGCATGCCTCTGCGAGTCCCCAATCGCCAATTGGAAGGATCATGCCGTTGGCTTCCGCCTGAGGAATGAACTGCCCCGGAGACACCATGCCACGCTCAGGATGCCGCCAGCGAATGAGCGCTTCAAGTCCTACGATTTCACGTGTCTCGAGGTCGATTTCCGGTTGATAGTGCAACACGAACTCAGATTGTTCAAGGGCATTGCGCAAATCAATGGCAGTGGGCCAATCCGAATTATCACTTCGGGTGCTCATTGTCCTTCGTACGCTTTGCCTCGGTACCCTCTTCCGTATCCTTCGCAGTTCAAGATGGGTGGCGGACATTTCGGTAATCCGTATGAGCATGTCTACGTCGTCGTCGCCAAAATTTGTACGCGGTACCGCGTCTGAAATCACGAGCAGACCGACTAAGTTGCCTTCGGGAATGCAAATCGGCGCGATGGCGAGAAACCCTGTGTGCAATTGTGGAATACATTTGAGCTGCTCACGGATTTCAGGGATTTGAGCAGCATCGCTAAGCACCAGCGGTCCGAGCCGATCAAGCACCGGATTTAGGATGCAATTTGCGCGAGGTAAATCTTGTAGTTCGATTCCTACAGAGGACTTGATCCATATCCGCTCCTCATCGACGAATCCAATGAATGCGCAGGCTGCCTTGAAGAACTCAGCCGCGATGCGGGTAATGGTGTCGTACTCAGTCTCCGGTGGAGTATCGAGAATTCCTATGGAGCGGAGTGCGGCGAGGCGTACTGTCTCCGGACATGCTTCGGATTGTTTTTGCACCTTTTCCAGCTGTGCCATTCGTACTCCACAATCCGTCGCGATTTACCAAATCAAAATCGGCATTCAACACCCAACTCAGTACGAAGGGAGCCCACTACTCAGAGTTTCAAACTCTGCCGTCTGGCCAAGCATGCAAGTGCGGATTGTTTCAGTTGCTCACAAGTCTTATCGGAAAACGGCAATAAATCTTGAAGGAACTGGCGCAGAGCGCGTCAAGAACACGGAAAGAGCTCTCTATCAATGAATTTGCGTACCTCTAATGACCCGTTTCCGTCCACAGGTAGCTGAGCTGTTCAGCGTCATCTTGTACCATTTGGGAAACACTGACACCTGCAGAGTGGCCTCCATCAAGGCTGTAATGCAACAGTATGGGGCGGTCGCTGCCGGAGGAAGACTGCATGAGCGCAGTCATTTTTCGGGCATTCATGGGGTCGACCCGTGTGTCGCTGTCTCCGGTGAAGAAGAAAATGGCGGGATACTTCGTTCCTGGCTTGACGTTCTGGTAAGGCGAGTACTTGAGAATGTAACGGAACTGCTTTTCGTTTTTAGCCGAACCGTATTCAGTGGTCCAGTGCGGACCCTGCTCGAACAGATCGTAGCGGAGCATGTCAAGCAGCGGATAACCGCAGACGATTGCGCCGAAGAGATCGGGCCGTTGCGTCATGGCCGCGCCCATGAGCAGGCCGCCGTTGGAGCGGCCAATGATGGCGAAGTGCGCAGGTGACGTGTACTTCTGCGCGATGAGATATTCGGCGGCGGCAAACCAGTCATCAAAGACGTTCTGCTTTTGCTGGAACATTCCGGCCTCATGCCACTTCTCGCCATACTCGCCCCCGCCGCGCAGATTTGGTAGAGCAAACCAGCCGCCCTGTTCCATCCACCAGGCCCACTCAGGATTCCAGTCCGGCGTGTAGCTCACGTTGAATCCGCCATATCCGGTCATGAGCAATCGTTCAGAGCCATCCATCTTGAGACCCTTTTTGCCTGCGATAAACATAGGGACGCGAGTGCCATCTTTCGATGTGTAGAAGACCTGCTTGAGCTCATACTTGCTCGTGTCGAAGGGAATTTTTGGCTGGGCGAAGATCACGCGTTTGCCTGTAACTGTGTCGAGGCGGTAGAGCGTGGGTGGCTGAATGAAGGAATTGAACGAGAAATAGCCGTAGCGATCGAAGGTGCGCCCGAAGAGGGTTGATGCGGAACCGATTCCGTCATACGAGACTGTGCCAAGAGGTTTGCCGAGCAACGAATAATGAGCGGTTTCCGTTTTCACGTCTTTGAGACGGTTGACGTAGAGTTTGCCGCCAACGATCGAGAAATCTTCAATTACGTTCGACTCCTCGGGCACGATGGTCTTCCAGACATCGGGCATGATGCCGGGATCTGCTTTTAGGATGCTCCCATTGGGCGACTTGTAGTCTGTTTTGACGTACCAGGAGTTTTTGTATTCAACGGCGGAGAAGCGATTGTCGAGCCCCCATACGAGGATATTGAAAGGCGAATTAGGTTTGGTGAGGTCACGGTAGACGATGTCTACGCGCGTGGCAGGCACGCCGCGATCGATTTCGATAACAAGATAGCGATTGTCATCGGTTACGGAACTGTTGCAAAGATCGAGCGGT
>JAGWSG010000213.1 GCA_028876335.1 Acidobacteriota bacterium | reverse complement strand
GGAAGAAGGCAAACGTGCCGATTTTCTCGTACACGAATTCAGAGATTACCGCGAGCTTGCCTACTTTGTGGCGGTCCCGGCGCGCGCTCGCGTTTTTATTGCCGGTGCGGAACTGTAGTCATGAAGGCTGCGGAAATTCTTGAGAAGCTGGTAGCCATACCTACGCCTTCTTCGGCGAGCAATGTTCCGCTGATCGAATGGGTGGAGAAGTTTCTCGAAGAACGAGGCTGGTACTCCGAATGGCATACCTATATAGATGAATCAGGCACCGCGAAAGCGAATCTGATTGCTCGCCCGCACAAAATGGAGAAAGATGCGCCGATTGGTCTGGCGTTTGTCTGCCACACAGATACGGTTCCATATTCTGCAGGCTGGGCCGATGCGTTGCGCTTGCGCGAGCACACCGACACCGACACGCTGCACGGCTGTGGATCGTGCGATGTAAAAGGTGCGCTGGCGTGTTTTCTTGCAGCAGTTGATCGAATGATTCCCGCTCGCGTGCAGCCGGACTGCGCGCTGATTCTGACCGCAGACGAAGAGATTGGCTGCCATGGCATGGAGCGCCTGCTTGAATCTGTGAAGCTCAAGATTGGTGCGGCACTCGTAAGCGAGCCGACGGAGTTGCATCCAGGCGTAGCGGGCAAAGGGTATGGACTTGCGCGCGTGACGATTCATGGAGCCGAAGCACACTCGGCATTTCCTGAGAAGGGTGTTCCTGCAATTCTGCACGCGGCGTATTTTATTGCGGAGCTTGAAGTGCGGATGCAGTGGGTGAAGTCGCATGACCCTCTGTTTACACCGCCGCGCACCTCGTTCAATGTGGGCAGAATTGAAGGCGGCACGGCGAAGAACATTGTTCCCGGCGCATGCTCGTTCCTCGTGGAGTGGCGACCAATTCCGTCAGAGGATCCGCGCAGTGCCGTTGGTGTACTGGAGTCTGTTGCGCAGGATATCAAGGTGAGGGAACCGCGGCTAAAGATTGAGATTGACGTGCTGCGCGACGATGCGGGATTTGGGCCAACAAGTGAAGGCGCGCTGCAGCAGCGGCTTCGCGCGTTGTTGCCGGAGGATCGTACGCCGGTGGGCATCAGCTTTGGTTCAGAGGCAAGCAGGCTTGCGCGCGTGGCCGATGAGGTAATTGTGATTGGCCCGGGCGACATGCAGACCGCACACTCCGAGCGCGAGTGCGTTCTTATTGGCGAGCTTGAAGCATGGACGGCCACGCTGTGCGCTTTGTTTGCGAGGGAGTGAGCGGGCTAGCCTGCTGCCAGGGCACGACGGTTTCTGCGCCGTTCGGCGACAAACACAAGAAAGCCCAAGCCTACCAGGATTGCGGTTCCGCCAATCACCTTCACGATGGCGAGTGGCTTGTTGGGCTCGTCATGCGCGGGCACCATGGAGAGGAAGATGGTGGCCAGTGTGCTGGTGAAGCCCAGGCACGCCAGCAAAATGGCAATCGGCTTTCCACCTGGCACGCGGATTACTTCAGGGCCCACTGGAACGCGCTGCAGACGAATCATGGACGCAAAGAGAAACAGGTAAGGCAGAAAATACGCGATGATGGCCATGCTGACGAGCACGTCATAAGCGCCTTTGACTGAGGTTCCGGCCTGGCCCAGAAATGCGACAAGCATGCCAGCAAGACCGTAGACTCCGATGGCCACCCATGGAGTGCGAAAACGTGGATGAATGTTGCCGAATGCTGAGGGGAGATAGCGATCAATGCCTGCAACGAAGGGCAGACGCGAGGTGGAGGAAAGAAATGCAGCGGCCCCACCGACCGCGTTCAGGCCTAGTAATAATGCTACGGGGATGACCACCCAGCCAAGATTTAAGTGGGCGGCAAGCGCGCGCACTCCGTTGATAACGCCATCGGGCCCTTCTACGGCTGAAGGTGGAACGGCTGAGAGCAGAGCGCCTGTACCAGCGATATAGCCCATGGAGAAGATGGCTCCACCGATGAGAATGGCGAGAGGGATGGTGCGGCGCGGGTTCACAATCTCATCGCCCATGGCCGAGCCTGCCTCCACGCCGCCGAAGGCGAAGAAGACTGTGGACCAGAAGACGGCGTTATCGAGAGAGAGATGCGGAACAAAGTCGGTTGCGGTGTAGTGAATGGCGGGGCCGAAGCGCGTCCACGAGATAACGGCGAGGATGACGAGAATGCCGACCGATAGAAGTGCGCCGAGCGAGGTGAAATTGTTGAGCCACTTGCCCGCGTCCACTCCGCGAATGTTGAGCAGAGTGATGATGGCAAGCCAACCCACGGCGAAGGCCATGAAATAGTAAGGGCTGGCTGCGAGCGCATGCCCGCGTTCACCAAAGGCAAATAAGACGGACGCGGCACCGAAGTAGAGCACGCCGGGGAAGTACGGCAGATTGCTCATCCAGTAGGTCCAGGCGGCGATGAAGGCGGAGGAGTCGCCGAAGGCTTCGCGCGTCCAGATATAGAGGCCGCCTTCCTCGGGCAGGCGGGAGGAGAGCTCCATGACGCTGGCGGCGAGCGGCAGGAAGAAGCAGGTGAAGGCTGCCACCCAGATGACGAGGATGCTTGGGCCCGCAGCGGCTGCGGTGGCGGTCCAGCGCACGCTCAGTCCGCTGACGATATAGAACAGCGTCAGATCGCGGAGGCGAATGCTTTTTTTGAGTGCGGGCGCCGAG
>JAGWSG010000212.1 GCA_028876335.1 Acidobacteriota bacterium | reverse complement strand
TGGGCCGAGTGGGTCGACCGCCAGAAGATGCTCTTGAATGAGTATCGCCTCCAACCCTGGAATCCGCAGGCGCAGCAGTTCCTTGTCGAGCAGATGGAGCAGTTCTTCTTCGGCGAAGGCTCCGCCCTGCCGCAGGAATTCGTCCCACCATCGCAGTAAGGGCGCGAAACACCCCGCTGGTGTAAACTGATTCAGACCCCGGAGGCCGGCTCACCCGAGCCGGCCCCATTGTGTCGGGACGTGGCTCAGCCTGGTAGAGCACTCGCTTGGGGTGCGAGGGGTCGGCAGTTCGAATCTGCCCGTCCCGACCATTAAAATCAGAGACTTGCCAATCAACTTCCATCGATCAATCTGAAATTGTGGGGGATTTTGTGGGGACCCCGATGCAGTTTTGCGCTCTGCGTCCCCACATCGCTATTGCGCGGGCTGAACGGCCATCGCGTCTAATGCCTCCACCGCTCGCCGCTTTGCCTCCAGCCGAACATGACTGTAATGTTCCAGCATCTTCCGGCTGAGATGGCCGCTGATTGCCTGAATTGTGGCGTCCGGGGTCTGTGTCTGTGCCAACGCAGAAATGAAGTGGTGGCGTAGATCGTGGATGCGGCATTCCACCCCGGCCTGTTTCTTTGCCGTACTCCACGCCCTCTTCCACGCTCCCAACGGCTTGCGGGGGTCTACATCATATGCCGTCATTACGCCCCGCTCTGGTGTGCCCGCTCCCTTGAACATCAGTTTCTCAGTGGGGAAGATGTAGTCTTCCGGTTTCGCATCGGGCCAGTGGCTCCGCCATTCCTTGAATGCTCCCAGCGCCGCACGATTCAGCGGAATGATGCGGCCCTCACTGCCTTCTGTCTTTGCGTTGCCGACTTGGAACTCGGATTTAAGAAAATCCACCTGGTGCCAGCGCGCGCGGCGCAGCTCTGCATTCCTCAATCCCGTGTTGCAGTAAACCACTACCGCCGTATACAGGCCGGGCTGTGAACTCTTGCGGCAAGCCTCAAGAAGTCGCGTCTCTTCATCGGGCGTCAATGCCTTCCCCACGTCGCAGCGCTCTGGCAGCATCCGCACATCTTCGGAGATAGCGCCCCAAAGTCGCGCCGTCTTCATCATCATGCGCAGAGTCGAAACCTCCATGTTGATCGTCCGGTTGGATGCGCCTTCCTTCTGGCGCACACCCTGATACTTGCCGATGTGCTGGGGTGAAATGTCGGCAAGCAACATCGAACCGAAGTGTGCGGCCAGATGCTTCAAGTTGAATTCCTGAATGGCAATGTTCGACTTGCTCCAGCGCGCCCGATTCGCGGCCATCCACTCCCGCGCCGCCACAGGAAAGAGCATCGGGCGGCGGGCGGCGCGAACGCCGTTAGCAGACTCTTCCAGTTCCCGCCTGCGCTGGCGCTCCGCCTTGACCGCAAGAGTCTTGGACTCACTGCCTGTGGACTCACGGACGCGCTGCCCACGAATGCAAAACTCGTACCACCAGACGCCGCCGCGTTTATAGATGCCCATTGTTGCCTTCCTCTCTGCGGTCTATTCTCCGCCCGCGTTCACCTTCGGTGCTTTGCGCTTCGTCACCAGAATTTTGGGGGTCTTCTTCTTCGCCTTGGCTAGCATCTTTCGCTCACGTTCATGCTGCCGGACCTTCCGCGAATGAGCTGCATTCTTGCATTGCCTCTGGTTACAAAATCTCTTGCTCTTTTGTCTTCCAACCGGGAAGAGCTTATTGCAGAACTCGCAAGTTCGATACTCCACGCCGTTGCTGTGGTCCGCGTAGATAGCCGCTGCTATCGCTTCGAGCGTGTTCGATGCGTAAATTACAAGGGCGGGCCGTAACGCCTCTCGTGGGAGCAGAAATTCAATCATCGCTCCCCCGGCCCTGAGTTTTTGGAAGACTGCCTCTGCATCTTCCTTGCGCTTGGGGAACCACTCGATTGAACACGCCTTACCGGGTGGCCGTCGAAACCATGTCCGCAGCTCGCGGCGCTTCTGTTCCTGGAGACGTTTGCCTTCCTCAATCCTGAGAGTGATCTTTGGATTCACTTGCTTTAGGCGCTCCACTCCTTCCGCATCTTGGGGTGAAACCGGCTCGTCTAGTGACTCAAAAAACCTGCTGGCATAATCCCCCGTCAAGGCTTTCAGCACGTCCCCGTTTTGCCATTCCAATCCCCGCTCTGCATCGCAGACGCGAGTTCGTTGTGTTCCAGCACCAGACGCGCGAAATGTTGCCAACGCTGGAATTCGCTCCATCTGACGGTGTCGTTCAGCGGCGAAAATCTCCCGGTAGCAGCGAGGAAGTCATAGGCTCCACTCCAGTCCTGGATTCGCAGAAATTCATCCCGGACAGCGAGAGCGTTCAAGGGCTTCTCTTCCCATTCCTCATCGGGACTGCCTTCTTTTATAGCTCTTGTGATCTTGAAGTAGTGTTCTTCGCCGCGCTTGTAGTGTTCCACTCGCCCAACCTTTGCCGTGTAGACAACAGTCACTGGCATGGCTGAAATCGCCCTATCTGGTGGCATATTCCGCAAGAAGTCCATCGCTTCCTTCAAGCGATCAATCTCTCTCTGCCCCTCGGAATGTCGCTTTGAGTCTGAATTTGTCACAGTACACCTCTTGTACTACTTTTCAGCGTTCTAATATCCCTCTACTATCAAACCGTGTAGCGCCACAGTAGCACATGGAGGGAAGAGGATGCCAGCAGCAAAGCTGCTCAAAGTACCGGAAGCGGCGGAAATGCTCGCCCTTTCACAGAAAACGATCTGGCAATGGATTGGCGAGCGCCGAATCGGAGTAGTGAGACTGGGCCGCGCTGTGAGAGTTCCGCTCTCTGAGATTGAGCGACTTTTGCAAGAGGGCACCACCCCGGCGCTTCGTGGATGAATGGTCCGGGTTCGTTTGGCGCTCGGCTTCCAATGGGCAATCAGAAGAAGCCTCCATTCTTCCAAACAGGCAATGACGTTGTAGACGTGTTCCAGCCAATCATGGGACCGCATTGCTTCACGGTCTATTGCCATCTGTTACGCCGCCGCTTCAAGAACCCTGCACTCAAGCATTCAGTGAGAGACCTCGCTTCTTCATCCGGTCTTAGCGGCGCAACGGTTTTGCGTTCGCTCGAAATCATTGCTCATCTTGGCCTGATCAAGCTTTATCGAAGCGGCGGCGGCCAAGCCAGCGAATGCAAGCTCCTGGACTCCAGTGAAGCCGCTACGCGCCTTGGCGCTCAGTTCGTAGGGAAATCCCTCTCCTGGGAGCTGCCAACAGAGATTTGTAAGAGGCTTCATTTTGAAGTCAAGACAATCAAGCAAAGACAGCAAGGTAAAGCCAAAACGCCCAACCTTCTTAGCTATGGAAGTCGCCCACTGCCTGTTTCTCAGAGAAACGCTGGCGTTTCTCCAGCGATACGCCAGCGTGCCACCAGAGAAACGCAAGCGGGGACCATCTATTACAAGAAGAAAGAAGAAATGAAGAATGCCCTACCCCTACCCCTTCCCACGATGGCGCAACGCAGAAAGACAAAGACACTCCTGATGAAGATGAACCGGACGGGCTGATGAGATGGGCGGCGAATCAATTCACTGGGGTAATGAAAGACATGGGAAGCCATCTGTTGAACACCAGCAGGCCTCCAGTTCCACATCTTGCCAACGGTGGTGTCGAGTGGGAAGAGTTTGGGTTGAACAGCTTGGCAGTGGAGGCAGCGGCATGGCGCGGCGAAGTGCTAGCGCTGGTGCTTTCCGCGCCCGATCCGGCGGCGACGCGGCGCGGCCTGGGGAAGTATCGGCGGACATGGGAGGCGATCATTCGCAAGTGGTATGCGTGCGAAGTCCAAGTGGACTTGCAACTGGCAGAGCGGAAATCATGACGGCGGCGCAAACGTGTGCGATGGCCGCGGCCCTCGTGGGGGATAGGGGTGCAAAATCCCTAGACCAACCTGAGCGTAGACCGTTGTGCAGACCCGCTCACACGTCCACAAAATGAAGTTTTTTCTGGAAATGCAGACGCAAATTGGCCGCGTTTCAACCCCGCTGCAAAGCACGGCGCAGAGGGCCAGAGTCGCTCTCTATTGCACTCCCGCACCTTGCGACTGCGGCGCGCGCGTCTTCAAGCGCTGGGAGCATCTGCCCGCGCACTCCCCAACCGTGCCCCGCTCTGTAAGAATTGACCTTCACCCAAGAGTCACCCGCCCATGCCGCTCTCGCTTGCTGAATTTGTCGAACGCTGGAAAGCCGTTACCCTCACCGAGCGCGCCGCCGCGCAGTCGCACTTTATTGACCTCTGCGAAGTGCTCCACCAGCCGCACCCCGCCGCCGCTGACCAGTCCGGCGACAGTTTCACCTTTGAAAAGCACGTCTCAAAATTGCACGGCGGCAAAGGCTTCGCCGATGTGTGGAAGCGCGGCTTCTTCGCCTGGGAGTACAAGGGCAAGCATAAGGACTTGACGGCGGCCTATCACCAGCTCGCGGACTACCGGGACGATCTGGAGAATCCGCCGCTCCTGGTGGTCTGCGACATGGGCATCTTTGAGGTCCATACCAACTTCACTGGCTCGCAGACGCGCGTGTACAGGTTCACGTTGGACGATCTGCTCACCGGCGCGCCCTCTGCCAATTGTGCTCTGCCGCCCCTTGAAGTGCTCCGCGCGCTCTTCACTGACCCTGAGAAGCTCCGCCCCGAGGCCGCCGCCGCCCGCGTCACAGAGCAGGCCGCCGCCGAATTCGCCAAGCTCGCCACCAGCCTTCGCCAGCGCGGAGCGGACCCCGAGCGCAGCGCGCACTTCCTCATGCGCCTGCTCTTCTGCCTCTTTGCCGACAGCATCGGCCTCTTGCCTGAGAACCTCTTCCGCAAGATGCTGGCCCTTGACCGTGGCCGCCCCGCCGCTTTCTCGCGCAAGCTCCGCCAGCTCTTCGCCGCCATGTCCGCCAAGGGCAGCACCTTCGGCATGTATGACATTCACTACTTCAACGGCGGCCTCTTTGCCGATGATGAAGTCTTCGACCTTGCCGAGGCCGACCTTGCCGCTCTCCGCGCCGCCGCTGAACTCGACTGGTCCACCGTGGAGCCTGCCATCTTCGGAACGCTCTTCGAGCGCAGCCTTGACCCCGGCAAGCGCTCCCAACTCGGAGCCCATTACACCAGCAAGCAAGACATTCTCCTGATCGTGGAGCCCGTCGTCATGGCCCCGCTGGAGCGCCGCTGGCAGCAAGTGAGGGCGGAGGCTGAGGAACTCGCTGCAAAGGCACAGACGGCCAAAGGCGGCGCGTACAACAAGCTCCGCGCGCAACTGCAAGACACGCTCTTCGCCTGGGTGGAGAAATTATCCAAGGTCCGCATCCTTGACCCGGCCTGTGGCAGCGGCAACTTTCTCTATGTCGCGCTCCGCCGCATGTTGGACCTCTGGAAAGAGGCCTACGTCTTCGCCGCCGGGCATGGCCTGCCCACCTTCCTGCCCTTCCAAGTCACGCCCGCGCAGCTCTACGGGATTGAAACCAACGTCTACGCGCACGAGCTGGCCTCTGTGGTGGTTTGGATTGGTTATCTGCAATGGCTCAATGACAATGGCATCGGCTGGCCTACGGAGCCCATTCTCCGCAAGCTCGATACCATCCAACACCGGGACGCCATTCTCACCCATGACGCCGAAGGCAAGCCGATAGAGCCCGCATGGCCGGAGGCGGACTTCATCATCGGGAACCCGCCGTTTCTGGGGGGCAAGCGGCTGCGCACGGAACTTGGCGATAGATGCGTAGATGAGGTTTTCCGCGTCTATGCCGGACGGGTGCCTCAAGAGGCCGATCTTGTGACGTACTGGTTTGAAAAGGCGCGGGCGCTTGTGGGGGCTGGGATAGTCGAGAGGGTTGGATTGCTTGCAACTCAATCTATTCGGGCCGGGGCAAACCTGAAAGTTCTCCAGCGGATTCAGGAGACGGGCGGAATTTTTATGGCCTGGAGTGACAGGCCGTGGGTGCTGGACGGCGCAGCGGTGAGAGTATCGCTGATAGGCTTCGATGACGGTTCCCAGACTCAAAGGAAACTGGACGGCGTACAAGTTCGGACGATCAATTCCAATCTCACAAGTGAAGCCGACATAACGAGCGCCGCAGCTCTACTTGAGAACGAACACATCTGTTATCAGGGCACCATAAAAGTTGGTGACTTCGATCTGTCACCAGAGGACTCCGCCAGAATGCTTTCGGCACCAGCGAATCCAAATGGCAAGCCGAATTCGGAAGTGGTCGTACCTTGGATCAACGCATCCGATGTAACTGGGAGGCGCAGGAATCTATACATAATCGATTTCGGGACCGATCTTTCACAGACACAAGCTGCTCTTTACGAGTTGCCTTATGAGCACGTTCTACAGCGCGTAAAACCAGTCCGAGACAAGGTTGCCCGCAAGAATCACCGCGAGAGGTGGTGGATACATGCTGAAGCGAGACCGGGGATGCGCCAGGCTCTCCTAGGACTGAACAGGTTCATGGTCACACCACGAGTTGCAAAACACCGTGTTTTTGCTTGGGTAGAAACAGGTACCCTTCCCGACAGCCGCTTGTTCGTGTTTGCGCGGCAGGATGATTGCTTCTTCGGCGTTCTTCATTCGAGAGTCCATGAAGTTTGGAGTTTGGCTACTTGCTCCTGGCATGGAGTAGGGAATGATCCAAGCTACAACGGCGTGTCTTGCTTCGAAACCTTCCCCTTCCCCTGGCCGCCGGGCCATGAACCGAAAGACTCCCCGCTGGTGGAGGCCATCGCAGAGGCCGCCCGTGATCTGGTGGCGAAACGGGACGCATGGCTCAATCCGCCCAACGCAGGCGCAGACGAATTGAAGAAGCGCACGTTGACGAATCTCTACAACGCCCACCCCGCCTGGCTTGCCGACGCGCACCGCAAGTTGGATGAAGCCGTCTTCGCCGCCTACGGCTGGCCCTCCACCCTCACGGACGCTGAACTCCTGGAGCGCCTGTTAGCCCTCAACCACCAGCGCGCCGCCACACAGCAAGCCGGATGAATCCCGCATGAATCTCGTTCTGGGAATTGTGCAAGTCTTGACGCTTGTTGCTCTCGTTGTGACGGTCTACGTTTCTTACCGTCAAGCAAAGGCAGCGGAAAGAGCTACGATACTCAGCCTCAAGCAAGTTGAACTGATGCGCACACAGCTCAATTCCACTTTCAGACCAGTCGTGGAAGTCACAGGCGGCGAGTACGGAGTGAATAGCGCCAGTCTGACTTTGCAGAATGTGGGAAACAGTCCGGCATTGATGCTCACGGCGATATGCCGGAGCGGATACAGGGAGCGGCTCGGTACGCTCGGACCCGACAAACAAAGAAAGTTCAAATTCGAAGGCAGTTTCAATCTGCCTCAGCAAGCTATTGGGCCGCCCGAATATCAGGACAAACTCAAGCTAGAGGCTCAGCCCGTCCCACTGCGCCTCGAATACACATCTGTGAGCGGGGCAAGATGTTGGACGAACATCAATTTCCCGCTGGGCCGTCAAGGAGTGGTTGATGCAGAGATCGAGCATGGGATGGATTTTCCTTTGCTCAATACGACCTCATAACAGAGATGCACCAAATGCCGCTACCGGCGCTTTCCGCCGGTTGTACCGGCAACGACCAGCAGAAACCCCAGAGCCATCGCGACAATCATTCCGACAGCCTCCAAAGTCTCCTCCAACACTTCTCCCACTGTCCACCAGCCGGAATGTTGCACAGGCGGTGCGGCGGTTGCGCTGGTTAACTCGGGAGCGGTATGCGCGCCGCTGTGCCAGCCTTGCTTCGATGTGTAGAAGCAACCCGAGCCGGGCAAGCCGACTGTCTTACGGATGCCGGTGTTGCTGAGTGTGACATGCGCTCCGCGCGCGCCAAGGCTGAGTGACGGCCCGCTCTTCGCAAGGTTGACCGTCAGACCCGGCGCAAGATGCACGCGCCGGAAAAAGCGAAATGATCCCATCCCGATAACCCTTTCGATGCCCGAGCTTTCACGTTACGGCAGAAACGCCATGCCATGACCCGCCAAGTTTACTCCCAAGCGCCACCGCCAACGGCGAGCCATCGAACGGCGGGAGGATTGCGCGGCCTTGCTCACCAGCTCCCGGCCATGACCCGCAGCACCAGCGCCGGAGGGGATTTCCCGCCCGGATTGTAGCGCCGCCTCAGAGCGTCACCGCGTGCGATTTCAGAGCGAAAATCGGCGCGAAAAACTGTGGGGGAAATTGTGGGGACCCTCAGCGATTTTCAGCAGTAAACCGCAGTAAGGCACTCAACGCTGGAAACGCGCTGAAAGGTGCATGAATACTGACTCCGAAGCACATCGCGGTAACTGACGGGAAACCGCCGAAAATATAGTAAGACCGCTTGGGGTGCGAGGGGTCGGCAGTTCGAATCTGCCCGTCCCGACCATTCATCTCTTCAAATCCAATACCGTTTGCATACCCGCAACCCTGCGTGACTGCCGATCCACGAAGCACCCCAACCATGCGCAGCAGCGAAGCGTATGCGCATCAAGTCCGGCCTGCGAGGGAAGCGAGGCAATACCAGGCACGCGGCAAAGAATCACCCCGTTCCGACTCCTCTTGCTGTTCCTGAGCCACAAATGACACCATGGAACTCGCGACGGTATAGGACC
>JAGWSG010000211.1 GCA_028876335.1 Acidobacteriota bacterium | reverse complement strand
TCACGCCCGTCGTCACCGGCGTTGGAGTGGTGTTGGAGTTGCCTCCTGCCGATAGTCCACCTCTTGTGGCCACATACGCGGTGTTAATGGTGTTACCGAGCCCCTTCACTGTGATTGACGCCGGATCCGAAGAGTTCGAATAGACTCCGCAAGTTGTTCCGCCCTTCGAATTCTCAATCGTTGCGGATCCTTGAAGTGAGAAATCGGTACCGGTCGAATTGTTCAACCAGATACACGCCGTAGGCGCTACAGGTCCTGCCACTGCGCGCGCTGCAATTGTGGCGGATCCTGAACCCGACACAACGCCCATGAAATATGTAGGGTTCGGCTGTTTCAGGATCACTTCCACAAACCCCGTTCCTGTATGCGAGCCGTAAACGGGTGGAGTATTAACCGTCACAGTGGTGCCTCCGCCGGCCGTTACGCCATTTTTAGTTGCAATGTCGGTCGCCGCAGTTGACGCCGAAAATCCGTAGCTCAATTCGAGCGCACCCGAAGTCGCGGCAGCGTCGGCTACCATCTGCAGGTTCCGTTTCGCACGGAAGAGCAGCCCTACATCAATGGCCAGTCCCAGAAAACCGAGAAGAACTGTGGAGCAAAGGATAGTGAGGATCATCACCTGCCCTGACTCACTCTTCACCACATCGCGCATCTTCATTGCCGTACCTCCGCAGACTGCAGATTGAGGCTTCCAGATAATTCGGATTGAAGCGATCCCTCGCCGGGGTTCATCGCTCCTTTAGGTGGGAAACCCAGCTCAACCTCTGCCGCTCTGCTCTTTGACCCGAATTCGCTTCGAACGTTAAAGCGCACCCACAAACTCACAGTACATCCCCCAATTCGGGGCGCAGTGCTAACACGTCCGAGTGAGTCATTATCCTGTTTGACGGCTATCAATTGCAATTGCTATTCGGTTTCTTTTTGGGGTGTTTTTGGGTACTTCGGAGTAATCAGGTCCCAGAACGGGAGAAGCCCGGATTGCCCTCCCAACCCGGGATCAACACAAATAATGTCAATCACTTCCGCCGTTTAGGCACGCCAGCGAAGTACCGGTTTACGAGCCGCGGTTACTTCATCCAGGCGGCTCACACGTGTGGAGTGAGGTGCCGACTTTACCAACTCCGGCGACTCTTCCACCTCCTTCGCAATCGACCGCATCGCGTCAATAAACAGGTCCAGTTCCTCACGCGACTCCGACTCCGTCGGCTCAATCATCAGGGCGCCGGGCACAATCAACGGGAAACTCACCGTATACGGATGAAATCCGTAATCGATCAGCCTCTTCGCAATGTCGCCTGTCTTGATGCCCTTGGCTGCCTGCCGCTTATCGCTGAACACAACCTCGTGCATGGACGGCGTCTTGTACGGCAGTTCATATAGGTCTTCCAGCTTTTTGCGGACATAGTTTGCGTTCAGGACAGCATCTTCGGTCGTCTGCCTCAGCCCATCCGGCCCGTTTGCCAGAATGTACGCCAGCGCGCGGATAAACATGCCTGTATTTCCGTAGAAGGCGCGAACCCTGCCGACACTTTGCGGCCGGTTGTAATCCCAGTGCTTCGTGCCATCTTCCTTTGTGTACAGAACTGGCGTCGGCAAAAACGGCTCCAGAAATTTCTTGCAAGCCACAGGGCCCGACCCCGGCCCACCCCCACCATGCGGAGTCGAGAAGGTCTTGTGCAGGTTCAGGTGCATCACATCCACGCCAAAATCGCCGGGCCGCGCCTTGCCCACCAGCGCATTCATGTTCGCGCCATCCATATAGAGCAGCGCGCCCTTCGCGTGCAGAATGTCCGCAATCCGATGAATCTGGCTCTCGAACACGCCGATTGTCGAGGGGTTCGTCAGCATCAGCGCTGCCGTCTCCTCGTCCACTTGCCGCTCCAGTGCTTCCAGATCAATGCCACCCTCGGCATTCGACTTCAGGTTCTCAACCTGATAACCGCAAATCGCCGCCGTCGCAGGGTTGGTGCCGTGCGCGGAGTCCGGAATCAGAATCTTTTTGCGTGGATTTCCTTGGGACTCATGCCACGCACGCGCCAGCAGGATTCCCGTGAACTCACCATGCGCTCCTGCTGCCGGCTGCAACGTAATCGTATCCATGCCCGTGATCTCAATCAGGCACTTCTGCAGCAGGTCAATCACTTCCAGAATTCCCTGCGCCTGCGCCTCTGGCCTGTAGGGATGCGCTTCCGCCAGCCCTTCGATTCGCGCCACAAACTCGTTCACGCGCGGGTTGTACTTCATCGTGCACGAGCCCAGCGGATACATCCCCAGATCGATCGCGTAGTTCCATGTCGACAGCCGGGTGAAATGCCGGATGATTTCAATTTCTGAGAGCTCAGGCAACGCTGCCGGCTCCTGCCGATGCGCCGCGCCAAGAGCGGAAGCCACGTCAACCGCAGGCACGTCCAGTGGAGGTAACTTGTACGCCTTCTTGCCTGGCGACGACTTCTCAAACACCAGCCCTTCGTTCTGCGTCTGGTGTGGGCGAACCTTGCCCAACGTCTTGCGCTCTATCGTTTCTGTCGCCATTACGCCTCCACCAGCCCAGCAGCCAGCACCTTCGCCGCAGCATCCATCACTTCCCGGGGCATCACTTCCGTCGCGCACCAAAGCGTCGCATTTTCCAGTTCCGGATACCACCGGCACAGCTCAACGCCGCCCACGATCTTTTCTTCCAGCAACCGCTTCTGCCACATTGCCGGCGCCTCATCAGTCTGCAGTACAAACTCATGAAAGCGCGGTGATTCAGTAAAGAGCTGCGTCACGCCAGACATACTTGAAAACGTCTTAGACGCATAATGCGCCTTGGCCAGGTTCTGCTCCGCCAACTCGCGCATGCCTTCCTTCCCATACACGGTCAGGAAGATCGTCGCCATCAACGCTACAAGAGCCTGATTGGTGCAGATGTTCGATGTCGCCTTCTCGCGCCGGATATGCTGCTCGCGCGTCGAAAGCGTCAGCACAAATCCACGGTTTCCGTCTGCATCCACCGTCTGACCGGCGAGCCGCCCCGGCATCTGCCGCAAGTACTGCTCTTTGGCGGCGATCACTCCGCAGAATGGCCCGCCATAACTCAGTGCAACGCCAAAACTCTGCGCTTCCATCGAAACAATGTCCGCTTCAACGGGCGGGCGCACAACGCCAAGTGAAACCGCTTCCGCAATTGATACCGCCAGCAGCGCACCCTTCTTGTGCGCAATCTCCGCAATCGCAGGAATGTCCTCAATCACTCCAAAGAAGTTCGGGCTCTGTATCAGCACACATGCTGTCTCATCGGTTACTACGGCTTCCAGAGCTTCCAGATCCACGCGGCCCGTCGCACTCAAATAGCCCACTTCACTCGTCGGCAAATCGCGATGCTTCAAGTACGTTGCAATCACCTCGCGATACTCCGGGTGCACCGTACGCGCGATTACCGCCTTCTGCCGGCCGGTCACACGCATCGCCATCAGCACGGCTTCTGCCGCGCCGGTCGAGCCGTCATACATGCTCGCGTTAGCCACATCCATGCCGGTCAGCTCAGCAATCATCGTCTGGAACTCGAAGATCGCCTGCAGCGTGCCCTGCGTAATCTCCGCCTGGTAGGGCGTATAGCTGGTCAGAAACTCGCCGCGCTGCACAAGCGAGTCGATAATCACCGGCCGGTAATGCCGGTACGCGCCCGCTCCCAGGAAGCTCGCATAGTCTGTCGCGTTCTTCTGCCCCGCGGCCTTGAAGTAGCTGATAATCTCGCTTTCGGCCTGCTGCCGCGGCACATCCAGGTCGCGCCGTACGCGATACTCCTCAGGAATCACGCTGAACAGATCGTTAATGGACCTGGCGCCAATCTCTGCCAGCATCGCCGCGCGCTCAGCATCCGACTTCGGTAGATAACGCATCTAAATGTAGCTCCTGACCTATAGCTTCAAGCCGTACACGGCACGCCTTCAATCAGCATGTGCATCCCATTGAAAATGAGCCGTCCACAATTGGATGCGGCAGGAACCCACTCGGCTCAAGCGGTCGAATCCAGACGATTGTCCGCAGGAAGTCGGCCCTTACGATCCCGTCTCTTCCGCAATAAACGCTTCGTAGGCTGCAGCTTCCAACAGTCCATCCCACTCCGCCGGATCGGACAACTCCACCTTGATAATCCAGGTCTCGTGCGGGGCGGCATTAATCTTGTCTGGCTCGTTCTTCAGCGTCTCATTCACTTCCGTCACAGTGCCCGTCACTGGCGAGAAGAGATCGCTCACTGCCTTCACGCTCTCCACCGAGCCAAAGGTCTGGTTCGCCGTTACGCCGTCGCCCACCTTCGGCGCGTCCACATACACAATATCGCCCAGCGAATTCTGCGCGTAGTCGGTAATCCCAATCGTGCCGATCTTGCCGTCCAGCACAATCCACTCATGCTCTTTCGTGTAGCGATAGTTCGTCGGGTAGGCCATTTCCGCGGTCATCTCCTCAGTGAAATGCGTGCTGCAGTCCTGAAAAACCAGTGTACGGCTTCCCGCCGCCCCTCCGCTTTGAGGAAAAGCGGCACAAGTGATCAAGCTGGCTTTGAGGGCACGTTTACCTCTCGTGTGGGCTTTATGAGTGCGGCGGCGCTACTTGGCGAAGCCCGGATAGGGCTTCAACTCTGTCAGCACCATCAGCTCAAGCATGCCGGCCTTGTAGATGGGTAAGCTCTCAATCGCCGCGCGCACTTCCGCCTCGCTGGCCGCCTCCCACAGAATGGCCGCACCTGGCAAATCGCCGCGCAACCATATCTGCCGCAGAATGCCCGCGGCGTACAGTTCCTTCACGCGCTGCGCTTCGGCAGCACCTAGCTCCGGAGTAAACGCCTCCGGACCAAACTCATCCATTTTGCGTCGAGACATCGATAAGAATTGCATGCCGCAATTCTACGGGCTGGCGGAGCTGAAGTTGGCGGTCCTAAGCTTCGTCCAGAGCAGCTTCCGGTTCTCTATCCGCGATTCCAGCCGAAACTCGCTTATAGTCCCACAGCAGCTTTGCGCGCCAAACCGAAATCATGCCGAAAGCCAGAATGAAGAACAGCCCGCCCGTCTGCTCCACGGTCATGATCTTGTCAAAATAGCCGTGCGCAGCAAACCGAATTGCCGCCAGCACCAGAATCACCACCATGAACGCGCGCGAGCGCTTCATCATTACATCGTTGCCGCGCAGCTCCAGCTTCGTCGTCGCCACCAGCGGCCAGGCCAATGCCGTCGCGCCCACCAGAAACGCAATCGCCGCCCACTCCAGCGGAATGCGAAACGGAGGCGCCACAAACATGCAGAAACCCGTCGCCATCCCCATCGGAGGAATCAGAATCTTTTTCAGAGTTACGGCAGTCTTGGCCTCGCGCACGCGCCACACAATCACCGCGCACATGCCCAGCAGCAAAGCCACAGCGGAAGCAAGAGGAGAAATCACCATCACTTCTCTATTTTAAGCGAATGCAATGTCGGCGTCTTGCGCTCTTACCGCTCCATCAAATCATCGGAATTGATGTTGTAGCCCAACAACTTATAGTTATCTCCGGACTTGAGCCACGTGAACTTCTCCGTTCCGGTCGCATTCTTCGCGAAATGAGTCTCGCATACAGAAGTAATCGTCGTCCCCGAGGTAGACACATTGAAATTGGTATTTTCCTGTTTGCAATCAAGCGGCGCACCAAGCTTGCGCGCAATCGCGCTAAACAGTGCATCCGACTTCTCCCGCGTTACAGCATCGCGATAGCGCGGATCGGAGTTGTTGTAGATTCCTGCCAGATCGCCCGTCGCCATCTGTTTGTGGAACGCGGTGTCCAGTTTCAGCGCTTCCCCCTGCATTTCCTTGAGCTTCCCAAAGCAACCCGTAAGACCCATAGCTGCCAGCAATCCTGCCAGCACAACTAGCCCCGTTCTCCAATTACCCTTCAACACTGTCATTCTCAGCTCCTCGAAGGCTCACTCATTTCTTTGCTTCTCTGTTTCACTGCTTCATTTCTTAAAAAACTCCCTATGCCCGCCGTCCTTCCACGGATCGTAATGCGCCGCAAACTTTGCCCGCTCCTGCACCGTGGGGTGGTTGTACTCCCATATCTCCACCAGTTTGCCCGGATTGGGGTCTTCAAGCCACGCCGCGCCCAGGGCATTAAAGCCGCGCACCGCCGTAGCCTGCGGATCAGGCACCAGCCCATGAATCGCTTCCTGCCCGTACACATCCGCCTGGTGTTCGAAATACCGGCTGATGGCATTCGACACCGGTTGCGTCGCGAATCCCAGGACAGACAGTGTGAACAGCAGCACCACAAACCCCGCCCGCTCGCTGACCGCCGTCATTCCCCAACAGGCTCCATTTCGCCGAATCAAACGCTCCGCGGCCCACGCGCAAATCCAGTACGCAAAGAACAGCGTGATGGAAGAAATGGCCAGCATCTTTGGGATGTGGTGCAGCACGTAGTGCCCGCTCTCGTGTCCAAACACGAACATGACCACGTCGTCCGGCACCCGCCCCGCAGTCGTATCCCACACCACAATGCGCTTCGTGGCTCCAATGCCGCTCACATAGGCGTTGAGCCCATTCGTCTTCTCGCTGGCCTTCATCAGGAACATCCGGTCCGGCGGAATATTCGTCCCCGTGCGCTGCACCACCTCTTCCAGCTTCTGGACCAGTTCCTCATGGTGCGCACTCAGCGGCTCAAACTTGTTGAACATCGGCTCCAGTAGTGGCTCCACAAAGATGGAGAGCACCAGCAGCGGAAGCGTCACCACCCAAAGCCACAGCCAATACCGCTTTGGCGACTTGCGCACCACCCAGTTGAACAGCAGCAGCACCAATGATCCGAAGACCACCGTCAGACCCAGCGCCTTCAACTGGTCGACCATCCAACTTGGCCAGCTCTGCACGCTGATGCCGAAGTGCACGCTCACCGCATGCCCTGTCGCATCCAGCGGCCACCCCAGCGCCGTCAAAATCAAAAGCAGCATTGCAAAAAACAGCAGCCCCTGCATCCACCGCCGTTTCAGCTTGCTCTCAGACCACGCAGCCAGCTTGGCTGCAAACCGCAAACGCAAAATGAGCCAAAGGACCAGCAGCCCCCAGAGGCTGCCGCCAATGTCGAGCGCCGTCCTGATCCGCCCCAACACAATCGCCTTCTGCAGCTTGTCCGGAGGAAGCTGGTAGACGTCCCCGTTCTCTGACTGTGGCACCTGCGCTGTCTGCGCCTGCGCCGGTGCACTCGGCTGTTCAGCTTGTGCTCCCGCTGGCACCGCCATCAGCAAGGCACACATGCACAACCCCGCAAGTCCAAGAGTCACAAATTTCATAGCCGACCCCCGCAACAACACTTCATTCTGCGACAATCATGCCTACACATGCATTTCGCTCGTACGCAGCATCCTATGCCATATAAGCCTTCTTTCGCTCTGCCTGCTCTTGCACCCCGTCTCCTCCCGTCATTTGCCGCGCTGCTACTCGCACTCTCCGCAACTTCGTCGCGTGCCGCTGAACCGAATTCCTCGAGCGTTCTGCTCGACACCATGACTTCGGAGCTCAACCGAGCCTTTCATGCGCTCGGCCATCAACCCGGCGCCGATCCGGCCAAGCAGCTCCCTCCCTACTTCATGAGCTACTCGGTCTCCGATGCGCACCAGGTGAATATCCGCGCAGAGTACGGCGCGCTCGTTAGTAGCGCAGATGATCAGGCGCGCATTGCCGACGTGCAGATTCGCATTGGATCTCCGCAGCTCGACAACACCCACGGTACACACCGCAGCTCCGCCATCAAAAGCATCGTCCTGCCTCTCACGGACGATAAGGAAGCCATCGCCCGTTCCCTCTGGTACGCAACCGACGCAGGGTATGGCAATGCCATTGACAACTATCTCCGTGTAAAAACCGAAGCTGAAGTCCGCGCCAAGGAGGAAGACACCTCACCCGACTTCAGCAAAGAGCCGCCCGTAGTCGCGTTGCGGCGGGCGGCGCCTGCGATTGTTCTTGACCGGGCGGCGTGGGAGAAGCGTGTGCGCGAACTCTCGGGCGTCTTCAGGGAGTACCCGGATGTTTACCAAAACATCGTCATTTTGACCGTGCAGAATGAGACTGACTACCTCGTCTCCTCCGAAGGCTCCCGCGTTGTGACGCCGCATGTGAGTGCGCGCCTGGTCGCCCTGGCCGTCACCCGTGCTGACGACGGCATGGATCTCTTCCGCGCCCGTACCTTTGAAGCTGAGACTGCCAGCGGCCTTCCTTCGCAAGCCGAGCTTGTAGCCGCCATCCGCGATCTCGGCAAGAGCCTTGAAGATCTGCGCAAAGCACCCGTCACCGTTCCCTTCAGTGGACCCGCCATTCTCTCCGGCCGCGCGGCGGCGGTGTTCTTTCATGAGGTTTTGGGACACAGGCTTGAGGGACAGCGGCAACGGGGTGACGAAGAAGGACAGACTTTTACGAAGGATATTGGCAAGGAAATCCTGCCCAAATTTCTCTCTGTAGCGGATGATCCGACATTGGAGCGGTACGGAAAGACCTGGCTCAATGGCCGGTACACCTATGACGACGAGGGACAGAAGGCCGAGCGGGTCGAGCTCATCAAGGACGGCGTGCTCAAAACCTTTCTTATGTCGCGCCTGCCCATCAACGGATTTTCTGAGTCCAACGGCCACGGCCGCGCGCAAACCGGCCGCATCCCCACGGGCCGCCAGGGCAACCTGATCATCACCTCCACCAAGACCGAGTCAGACGCTGACCTGCGCAAGCAGTTGATTGAAGAAGCCAAAAAGCAGGGCAAGCCCTATGGGCTTTACTTTGAGGACATTTCGTCCGGTTTTGCGGTTACGCAACGTAACTCGCCACAGGCTTTCCAGGTGATTCCTCTGGTGGTTTACCGGGTTTATGTGGATGGACGGCCGGATGAACTGGTGCGGGGGGTGTCAATAGTGGGGACGCCGCTGAGTGCGATGCAAAGCATCGTCGCAACCGACGATCACCCAGAAGTCTTTAACGGTGAATGTGGCGCGGAATCCGGCACCGTTCCGGTGTCTGCAGTTGCGCCGGCGATTTTGTTGAGCAATATCGAAACGCAACGCCAGCCGCAGGGCACCTCGCGACCGCCCATTTTGCCCATCCCAGGGTCACCCAATGCAGCAAAGGAGGGCAAATAGGATGAAAAGCCCCATTGCCTTGCTCGCATTCGCCTGTGTCCTCTTCGCTCCCTTTTGTGCTGCCCAGCAGACTCGTGCCGAGGCTGAAAAGGACCCCGTTCTTGCCGCCATGCTTGCCGAGCTTGACCGCTCGATGGCGCATCTGCAGCTTCAGGGATTCCAGAAGCCTTACTTCATCCAGTACCGGATTGAAGATGTCGATAACTTCCAGACAACAGCCACTTTTGGCGCGACAACTGGCGTGGATCATGCGCATCAGCGCGTGGCCCGCATCACGGTGCGCGTGGGAGATTACAAGACAGACAGCTCCGGTGGGCGGGGAGACAGCGCGCTGGAGCTGACGGCGCTGGACGACGATCCCATCGCGTTGCGCTCGGCACTCTGGACGGGCACGGACCGGGCGTACAAAGCGGCGTTGGATTCCTATGCGCAGAAGCAGGCGGCGCTGAAGCAAGTGCAGACGCCTCCGCAGGCGGATGACTTCTCCCACGAGAAGCCCGTAATCTCACTCGCCGCGCCTGCCTCGCTGCAAGTGGATGAGCAGGCGTGGATTGCGCGGGTGGCCAAAGCCAGTGGTCTTTACCGTAACGAACCGTCTTTGCGCGCAGAAGAGTCTGGGGTACAGACCTGCGCGGGCACCTTTTCGGCGCGGGTGACGACCACGTATCTGGTTAATTCTGAAGGGACGATTGTCCGCAAGACTGCGTCGGAGTATCAGCAGGCCTTTGCGACCTCAACGCAGGCTGCGGACGGCATGAAACTGGAGCGCTCTTTCGCGTCATCCGGGCCGACTTTGGCCAGCCTCGACTCGGAAGAGAAGTTCAACAAGCACGCGGTGGAGGAGATTGCCTCGCTTGCCACGCTGCGCAATGCGCCTGTGGTGGAAGAGGAGTACCACGGCCCGGTCCTGCTCAGTGCGGACGCAGCCACGGACACGCTTGCCGCGGTGATCGGCGCGGGTGTTACGGCTTCACGCCCGCCACTGGGGACAGAGGCGCGCACCACGGGTGCGTTTGCCTCAAGCCTGCATACGCGGGTGCTGCCGGAAGACTTCAACGTGGTGGACGATCCGGGCCTGACCAGCTTCAACGGCCAGCCGCTCATCGGCGCGTATTCCATTGATGAAGAGGGGGTTCCTGCGCAGGCGGTACAGCTGGTTACGCAGGGCAAGCTCGTGAATTACCTCATTGGCCGCGACCCGGTCCGCGACTTCCCGCAGTCGAATGGGCACGGACGCGCGGGCATCACAGGCCCGCCGAGCTCTTCCGTTGGTGTGCTGAAGTTCACGGCCAGCGACGGCAAAACGGACGCCGCGCTGAACCAGCAAATGATTGCGCTGGCGAAGGACCGCGGCCAGCCGGTCTACTACGTGGAAACGCTGGGCGGGCCGCTGATTCCGCGGCTGCTGTACAAGGTGAGCGCGGACGGCTCGCGGCAACTGGTGCGCGGCGCGGTGCTGGACGATCTGGACCAGCGGGCACTGCGGTCCTCCATCCTGGCAGCGGGCAAGGAGTTATGGGTGGCCAACTACTTTGGCGACATTCCGCAAACCGTGATTGGTCCGGCGCTGCTGGTGGATGACGTGACCGTGAAGCGGGCGAACGAAAAGAACGACAAGCTGCCGTTTTATCCGCCGCCGAGCTGAGAGGGCAGGTTAGCCGGCTGGCGGAGTTCGCGGGGGTAGCGCACCGTGAAAAGGTGCGGAAAAGCTGGCCAAATCGCATGTGTGCGGCGAGGGAAACGTGGACACGTGCGCATTGAGTTTGTGGATGCGCGATGCGGCCACACTCACCTTGTTTTTTGGGGTGGAGTTGGCGACGAAGTTGTGGATTGTTGCGTTCTTCGTCAACAAATGAAGCATGCCTGATCGAAAAGTATCCATTTTTAGCGGGCGTTGCATGCAGCAGACGCTCGGCATTGCATGCAGCGGAGCTAGCGGGGCTAGCGCGGTTGGCAGAAGGGTGGAGATATGCGATCCCACCCTTCGCGCAAAGTGCGCACGAAGGATGCGGCACCCACATTTGAGGTTAGTTGGCATTTCGTGGGGAGAGGGTGCGCCACCCGCCGCACCAGTTGGGCAGTTGGGAGGGGTACGGGGTGCAGGGCATGGTGCACTATGGTTGTTGTGAAAAAGTAATCCATACTGCGGAGGTGGGATGAGTCTACCGGTAACAAAGCTCATGACGTACGCTTTCCTCTACCTTGTAACATTGAGCGTCGTGGCAGCAGCATTGATGACTTTTCTGATATTTCACTACTCGGTGATTGCGGCAGTCTACGGAACAGTCCCTGTCTTATTGTGTGGAGCCCTTTTCGGCGCATACCAGCTTCAACGGTGGAAGCGCCAGCACAGAGAAGAGCTGGCAGCCATGGAACCGAGGGCTCGAGAGGCCGCACAATATGCGGATGCTCAGTACGGGAAGAAGCAACTTAAGAGCAGCTTTGTTAACGGGATGGTGATCTATGTGGCCTTCCCAGCTCTGGCCTTGCTAGCCAGCCCTGACCTGCCCGCCATCATGGGCAAACGATGGTTAACCACAGCGCTCATACTCCTCTATCTTGCAGGAGCGGCGTGGTGGCGCATACACCGCTATCGGTGCAGGTCTGCTGCACTCTCCGCAGTGAAGCCACCGGAGTCATTCGCGAGCTAGTCGGGCAGGTGGGAGAGGTTGAAGGGGCATTGCATGCAGCGAAGATGGTGGAATTGGCGGTGCCAGCGGCAGGGTGGAAGATATGCGATCCCACCCTTCGCGCAGAGTGCGCACGACTTAGGGGGCACCCACATTTGAGGTTAGTTTGCATTATTTGGGGAGAGGGTGTGGCACCGGCCCATCTATGGGGCGAGACGATTTTAGCGCTTCCGCATCGTGGTGATTCAAGCGATCGTGCCGGCCCTACGGGACGGCGGGGTGGTGGGTGACAGGGTTCCCGGGGTTGCGCGCTTCGCGCTCCACCCCCCACCCCGGCCCGGGCTATTCTCGCTGCCTCCCTACGGGAGGCGTTTGCATGGACGGACGCTCGCTAACCGATTGCATGTGGGCATTGCGTGGAACTGGTGGGCAAGTCGAAAGACGGGAGGTAGCCCTGCCTCAATTGGTATGACGTGCGTCCTAGCGTTGGCTTTGGGAGCGCGGTAGGATGCGGGCCATCATGGCGCATACTTATTGTTCGTTGCTCTACCATTGCGTGTTCTCCACCAAGGAGCGGCGCAAGGCTATTCCTGAAAATCTACAGAAGCGGCTGTGGTCCTATATTGGCGCGATTGCGCGTGAGCACGAGATGCAGGCTCTAGCGGTTGGCGGGACGGAAGACCATGTGCACATCCTGCTTTCTCTGCCATCAGGAAAGCCGGTGGCGCATGCGTTGCGCACGATCAAGGCCGGGTCTTCGCGGTGGATGCATGCGGAACACGACAAGCCTGGATTCGCGTGGCAGGAAGGGTATGGCGCGTTTTCCATTGGGCAATCGCAGGTTGCCGTTACCCTGGCGTACATCGGGCGGCAAAAAGAGCATCACAAGAAGCGCGATTTTCAGGCGGAGTTTTTGGCGATTTTGAAGAAGCACCAGATCGAGTACGATCCGCAGTTTGTGTGGGGTTGAATTCGCGCCCAATCGCGCCGGCCCTACGGGACGGCGGCGAGGTGGGTGGCAGGGTTCCCGGGGTTGCGCGCTTCGCGCTTCACCCCGGGCTATTTTCGCTGCCTCCCTACGGGAGGCGGTGTATGGGCTATACGACGTGCACGCGAAGGACGAAATGAAAGAAGAAGGGCCGCTCATTGGGAGCGGCCCTTGATGTTTTTGCGCCGAAGGCGGGACTGCTGCATGCAATGCCGCCGAAGGCGCTTCGATGGACGCGCATTCCCGGCGGGTTGGGTGGGTTATTTGGCGGGAGCTACCAGTTCAACGAGGTGGAAGACGCGCGTTGAGACGATGGTGCGCAGCTTTTCATAGTGCTCGAGGGTGGTGCCAATCTCCATATCGGGGTGGGCTCTTTTGAAGGCGGCGGTAAAGTCGCCGGAGGGCTGGAAGATTTCATTCCAACTGGGGACAACATCGACGGTGACGGCCTGGAAGGTGGTGGAAGAGCCGGTGGGGAATTCGCGCACGTTGAGCGACCAGCCGGTGCGGGAGCCGTCTTTTGCGAGCTCCTGAGCGAAGGGCGCCCAGACTTTTTTCTCATAGGCGATGTAGTCGTTCATGCTGGCGACCTTCATGTAATTGACGATGAAGTAGTCTCCCTTTTTGGGTGCGCCGACCATGGCGACGGTGCGGAACATGTCATTGGAGATGAGGGTGGTCATGGAGTCGCGCTTATCGAGGTACTCCTGTGCGGTGGCGGAGATGCCGGCCTGCTTGAGAGCAGCGACGAAATCGTCGCGGTCCATGGGCGGGTTGGGAAGGCCTTTGTAGAAGGCGACTGAGACGTAGTCGCATTCCGCGGACTCGCCCTGAGGGATGACGGCGCTGAGCAGATACCAGGCGGCGATGGCTCCACTGTCGACGCGGGACTGGACGTACTTGTGCAGGTCGCCCTGGACCCACTCACGGTACTGGTGGCCCATGCCGGCCTTGATTTTGATGCAGGCAGCGCGGTGGAAGCCGGTGGGGGCTTCCTGAGCGAGGAGGGGACAAGCGAGTGCGACGGCGAGCGCCGCACAGAAGAGCAGACGAGTAGCTTTCATTCGTGCCTCTTTCAATGGTCTCAGGGGGGAAGCCGACAGGTAGGTGGGGGAAGCAATTCCTGTCGCGGGGCCAGGAGACAACCATACGCCTGTGGTGCGAGGAAGTGGGGATTATCTTTGGGTGCCCTGGGGGGCGGCAACGCTCAGGGATGAAGCCCAGATGTGCCGGAAGGCAAACACGAAGGCCACCCGGCTTTTGTGGCGGGTCGGCGTTGCGAAAGACAAAAGCAGATCCTTCGCTTGCCACCCCCAGTCTGGTAAGAGCGCCTGGGGCCCCTTGTCACCCCAAAATGCAAAGACCGCATTTCGAGGACCCCGACCGTGCGCTCTGGATGACAGGCTCCTGGGTGGGTTGGGGTGTCGGCGTCAGGGCTAAAGCCCTGACCTACCAGGACAAAGATTCGTGGTGAATGAACATCGCTGAAAAGAAGAAAGGCCGCTCGGAGTGAGCGGCCCTTCTGTGTTGAGAACCAGGTTGAAATGCGCCTAAGGCGCGATTCGCAGGATGCGCAGTCTTAGTCGCCGGCGACGGGCTCGGCGGGTTGGACGGGCCTGGCGGGGGCGATGGAGTCGAGGCGAACGAGGCCTTCGACGGGCTTTTCTCCGAGGATGTGCTCGCGATAGAGCTTGGCCATTCGTGCGTTTTCGGCGTCGCTCTTGATTTTTTCGACGCCGGATTTGACGTCGCGCGCGCGGATTTTTTCTTCGCGTGCGTTCTTGGCGATGCCGAGCTCGTCGAGGGTGTGGTTGGCCTCAGCGTTGACGTGCTCCATGTTGAGCTTGAGCTCGTGGCCGATTTCGTTCATGCCGACCTTTTTGCCGCCGGCAAAGATTTCATGGCGGCCGTGCTCCTCATACCACTTGGTGAGGGTGGCGGTCATGTGCATCTTCTCAATGATGTTGCGCCAGCCGATGCC
>JAGWSG010000210.1 GCA_028876335.1 Acidobacteriota bacterium | reverse complement strand
TGCCGGTGGGTCCGATCAAGAGAATGTTCGATTTGGTCAATTCCACATCGTTGGTGCGGGCGCGGTTCATCTGGATGCGCTTGTAGTGGTTGTAAACGGCAACGGCAAGCTTCTTCTTGGTCTGGTCCTGACCAATAACAAAGTCGTCGAGGAAGCTCTTCACTTCCTGCGGCTTGGGCAGGTGGCCTGCAGCTGTTGCGGGATGCGTCTCGCCGCGGTCGTCTTCCAGGATGGAGTTGCAAACGGCAACGCATTCGTCGCAGATGTAAGCGCGAGGGTAGTCGCTTGGCGAAGAGATGAGTTTCGCAACGGCATCCTGTGACTTATGACAAAACGAGCAGCGCAGCGCTTCTTCGGGTCCGGTTCGCGTTTTCATTGTGATTACCCCCTAAACGATCAAGTTTGGCTCGTGGTCTCTCAGGTCTTTACGAGCGTGGCCGGTCGATGATTTCATCCACGATGCCGTATTCCTTGGCTTGCTGTGCGTTCATGATGAAGTCACGCTCCACGTCATGCTCGATGCGATCGAGCGGCTGACCGGTGTGCTGCGCCATGAGGTTGTTGGTGATTTCACGTATGCGCAAAATTTCGCGCGCATGAATGTCGATGTCGGTCGCCTGCCCGCTCAATCCGCCCATTGAAGGCTGATGAATGAGAATGCGCGAATTGGGAAGGGCAAAGCGCTTGCCCTTGGTGCCGGCAAGCAGCAGAAATGCGCCCATGCTGGCAGCCTGACCAATGCAGTAAGTCACCACGTTGTTCTTAATGAACTGCATGGTGTCATAAATTGCCAGACCTGCAGTGATGGAGCCGCCCGGTGAATTGATGTAGAGCTGAACGTCCTTCTCCGGGTCCTCACCGGAGAGGAACAGCATTTGAGCAACGATAAGATTGGCCACCTGGTCGTCAATGGGTGTGCCGAGAAAGATGATGTTGTCGCGAAGCAGACGGGAATAAATATCGTAGGCGCGCTCGCCGCGACTCGTCTGCTCAACCACCATGGGAACCAGTGCCATATTGGATGCTCTTCTCGCTCTCTTTGCCTGTGGGGCCAAGCCCCGTTTCCCTTGTCCCTGCGCAACAAGATCAGCGCAGAGAAAATGTCACAACGCCGCGCTAGGCGGGCAACCGCTCATACAGCAGGTTTGCTGTTTTTTCGCGTTTCATTTGTTCACGGATTCTAGCCAGCCCACCATCCTGCGTCAAACGCTCGCGGATTGTCTCCACGGGCTCGCGGGATTGCAAGGCTGCCATATGGATTTCGCGATCCACTTCCTCATCGCTCACTTCCACACTTTCATTCGCCGCAATCTTGTCCAGAATCAAATTGGTCTTCACTTCAGCCACCGCACTGTCTCGCTGTGCAGCACGTAAACGGCCAAAGTCGAGCTTGCGCATCTGATCGGTTGACATGCCCTGCGCCGCGAGTGCGCGCAGACCGCGCTCCAGGCGCGCATCCACCTGCTCCTGCACCAGAGACTCGGGCACCGGGAAGCTGAAGCGCTCCACCATCGCAGCGAACAGCTTGTCCTTGGTTTCGCCTTCCGCGCTGCGGCGCTTGCGGTTCTCCATGTGCTCGCGAATGCGATTCTTCAGCTCGTCCAGACTCTCGTAGTTGCCAAGTTCTTTCGCAAAGTCGTCTGTCAGTTCCGGCTTGATGCGCTTCTTGATCGCCTTTACGGTCACGTCGTATGCAACCGTCTTGCCGGCAAGCTTCGGTTCCTGGTAGTCCTCGGGATAAATAACCTCTGCTGTCAGCTCCTGGCCGACCTTGGCGCCGCGAAGCACCTCAGTAAATGCCGCAACGGTATCCTTGCCGCCCACTTCCACCAGCGCGTCTTCGCCGGCCACGGGAGGGGCATCGGCTTCTCCGCTGATCACGCCATTGTAGGAAATCTGCGCCCAGTCGCCTTCGACAATGGCGCGATCCTCTTCCACCGGCTCAACCGTGGCGCGTGACTCACGCAGTTCTTCAAGCTCGCGTTCAAACTCTTCGTCGGTTACATCAACCGGGCTCTTCTCGACCGTCACGTCCTTGTAGCCCTCAATGGAGAACTCAGGAACGTACTCGAAGACTGCTTTCACATGCAGCGGCTGGCCGTCTTCAATGGTGAGTTCCGTTACTTGCGGCTGGCCAACGGGCTTTACGCCCAGTTCGCGCACGCCCTGCTGAAAGCGCTCAGGCAACAGGCTGTCGATTACTTCCTTGCGGATCTCGTTGGCATATTTGCGGCGAATCACGCTCTCCGGTGTTTTGCCGGGGCGGAAGCCGGGGATGCGCGCATATTTTTGGTAGGCGCGCGTCGTCTTGCGGAACTGTTTGGAGACATCTTCAGCGGGCAGGTCAAGCACAAGCTCACGCGTGCATTCCGGATTCAGTACCGGACCATGCTGGTGATCGTGTTCGTGCGTGTGGCCTTCGTGCGAATGAGACTCTTCTGTGTGCTCAGCGGAGGGGGTGTTTTCGAGGGTGTCTGTAGAACTCAACGTTTTGCCTTCCAGGCGCATTCAGCGCCAGTTGGGCCATCACCGATTTCGGCGCATAGAACAAGGCGCTCGGCTTGGCCGGGATATACATCTTTCATGGTAAGAGGGTTTCAAGGAAGGGTCAAACCGCGCCGGGCCAACCATTTGGCCCCTGCATCGCCGAAGTCACGTTACTGCTCAGTGACACAGAGTGCTCCGCTCTGCGTGGAGCGTCTGCTGCGTGTGTACTGCAGTGGACACACCGACCTCCACAGGCTGCCCAGGTTCCGTTCACCGGTCCTCTAAGTGATAGGGTGCAATCACCTTCGATGATCATCCTCACCAGCAACCCCTTGGATGCAACGGTGACGTGGCAGGCTTCATTGCTTCAATCGGTGCACCTCCCATGCCGTTTCGGAGCCTGTGGAAGTTGTGGACAAAATGGAGAGAACTCCTCGCAAAAAAAGTTGAGTCATCCCACTTCTTTTCCGGTTGCGCCATGGGGATATAGGCTGAAAGTCCGGAGATGCCAATGAGTAGCCAGTGCTCAACCTGCGGAGCAACTCTTGAAGACAATGCGCTTCCTTGCAGTGAGTGCGGAGCACCGCAATCGCACTCTGGCGTCGTGCAGGGCAATGCAGAGCAAGCCGCCTCGCTGCGCAGCGGACTCTTCAGTGCAGCCGATGCCTCAGCCGACGCCGCGCTCACCGGCATAGGTGGCTGGCTCATCCTGTCGGCGATCGGGCTAGCGCTAGCTCCCTTTATGAATCTGTTCGCCCTCTTTACTGATGGGCGATTGTTGATCAATCCCGGTGCGCGCGAATACCTCACCAATCACACCGGCCTTTATCTGCTCATCCTGTTTGAGATCGCAAGTAATCTGGTCTTCATCCTCTACAGCACGGGTCTGAACATCCTCTTCTACACACGAAGGAAGGCATTTCCAATCGCGATGATTGTCTTTCTTGCGGCCAGCGTTCTCGTCATCTCCATCGACCACATCGGCATTGCCCAGTTGGACCTGCCGTCCAAGCCCGCAGAACTCCTTCGCGCGCTCATCGCGGCAATCATCTGGATTCCGTACTTTCTGCGCTCCCGGCGCGTCGCGCTTACCTTCGTCCGCTAAAGCAGTTCCTGAATTGGTGTGAAACGAAGGAATGCTTCAAAGTCGCCTTTCCTCAAGAAAAGGCCGCGCTCCAATACATTCAAAATGCCTGAGGATATTCGGGAACTGCCTTAGAGGCGATCAGAGAATTGCTTTTTCGGAAACCGCGAGCAGCGCAAAAATCCTGCCCCGGCCCACGTTCACTGTTTGCATGCACCCTTGCAGATAATTCGTACCTTTTAGCCCACAATGGTTCTGAACCACTTTGCCCTGCGGACGCTGGTACCCACGGACTCGCTAGGTTGCTGCAAGGCCGATTCGCTGACCGCTTTGTACCCCCCCCTCCCCCCCCCCCGGTGTTGCACCACAAATTAGGCAATGTTGGGAAAGGAGAAGCGTAAATCCATTTAAGTCTATATTTATCAATATTTTAAAAGAAAATCAAGTGAATCCTGACCCCCTCGGCAAGCCAAAGATCAGGGAAAAATCTTGCAAGATCCGTCAATCTTTGCGTGAAAAACGCGGTTTCCGGACGAACGGGAGAGCATTTTTTTGACGAATTTGGATGCGACTCCAGGCTGGATCGGCCGGGCGCAGTTAAAAAAATGAAACAGCCCGGCCTTGGACCGGGCTGTTCTCGATTACGGTTAGGCAATCCGATTACTTGCCTGGAACAAACACGCGCAGCCGTACATGCCACTTTGTACTTGCGCCGGGCTTAAGCGTCACCATGCCCGTGTCCATCTTGCCCCACTCCTTGCCGAACGGATCAGCGAAGTTGTATTGGTCTTCGATGGCTACAAACTTCTGCGTCGGTGGTGCGTACATCTGGATCGTCTTGATCTCAGGCGACAAGCCCTCAATCTTCACACCATAGTTCGCCTTTGGGTCGATCACCTTCACCGTCACCATGCCATCCTTCCAGTCCAGGTGGCTCCAGTTATCGTCGTAGAAGTTCTTCGCGAGCGGCGCGCCATTGGGTGCCTGCAGGTCGTATTGCGTGCCTTTTACAGGCAGTAATTTGCCCGTAGGAAAGACACTGTCATAGTTGTTGACCTGTGCCGTCAATGAGCCGGGAATATGAATGCGCACCTGGGTGCGATCGCCTGATGGCAGATTGAAGTACGGGTGCCAGCCGATGGCAATTGGCTCTGCTTCATTGCCTACGTTTTTGGCCACGATGCTCACATTGATTGCGTCTGCTGTGAGGGCAATCGTGTAGTAAAGGTCGGTCTTTGACAGCCAGTGTCCGCCAAAATTGCCGGCGTGCACAACGCCCGTCACTTCCTGGCCGCCCGGAATGTCATGCACCTTCACATCGTCAGTCTTTGCTTTCAGAATCAAGCCGTGCATAGCATGACGTTCAGCACCGGGATCCTTGCCCACATTGTTGGCAGGCAGCGTAAGAGTATGACCTTCCCATGACGTCGTGAGTGTCTTCTTATCGGCCGAGAGCTTGCCAATGATGCGATTAGGGTAGGGCACCAGGAATGCCGCGCCCAGCCGATAGCCGAGATTGCCGAACGCGTCGTCCTTTACATCAAGCATTTCCTTCGATGCAGCCAGATCCGGCGAAGCAAGCACATCAATCGCGCCCTTGCCGGGGAAGTTAGCGGTGATCTGTTGCAGTTCCATGCCGCGGCCGGGCATGAGCGTGACGCTGGTGAACTCGGGCTTTGTCTTGCTTACAGCCTTGCGCTTGAGAACGACGATCTTCTGTCCGCCAATTTCAGTGACTTGTTGCGCATGCGCGGTGGCTGCTGTTAAAGCCGGCACGGTAAGCAGTAATCCAGAAAGAAGGGCTGTCGTGCGGGAAGCAGGCTTCATGAAAATCCATCTCCGGTAAGTCGATTTTCGTCCGGAGTTGGCTGGCTCGAAGGGCGACTTGAAGCGCCGGGAGAAAGCGTATTCCGGAGGCGGCCTCATTCTACGCTAATCACCGCGCACTCCGCATGGCCTTGATGAAGCATCACTGTATTTGGAGGCCAAGGCACAGAACATCGTACGCGCTATAATGCCTCAAGCAGCGGGAGTAGTTCAGTGGTAGAACGTCAGCTTCCCAAGCTGAATGTCGCCGGTTCGATCCCGGTCTCCCGCTCCAGCCATTTAACGCTTCCCGGCAAAATCGAATTTCTAAAAGCGCGACTTTGGGAAACTCAGCGCAGCGTGTCTGGAGACACCATTTCCGGTTCGTCGTAGGCAGGATGATCGCCGCCCATTCCCCAGCACACTATGTAATTCGACGTGCCCACACCGCCGTGAATTGACCAGCTTGGTGTAACAACCACTTGCTTGTTGCTCACCACAATATGCCTTGTTTCATGAGCCGGTCCCAAAAGGTGCAGCACGCAATCATTGGGTTTCAGTTCAAAATAAAGCCGCACTTCGGAGCGCCTCTTGTGCAACTGCGGAGGAAAGTTATTCCACGCACTACCAATCGCCACTTCTGTGAATCCCATGGTGAGTTGGCAACTTTGTACGCCTCCCGGATGAATGATTCGAGTATTGCGTTGCAAATCGGCATTGCGCGGTGAGCCTGAAACCACCGGACGTGTATGCCCAACATCTACACGCGCCGCAGGAAAGCTCTTGTGCGCTGGATAACTAATCAGGTAGTACTCCGCGGGAGACTGCGCGGAAAGACTAAGAAACGTGATGTGCTCTGATCCCTTGCCAATATAGAGCGTGTCAAGGAAAGCCAGATCGTGCGCGACGCCGTCTACAAGCACCACACCCACGTCACCCACATTCAGAATTCCAATCTCTCGATGCTCTGCAAAGAATTTCGAGTGTGAACTTGGCAGAGCCTCAAGCGTGAGAGGTTCGGCAAGTGGTACTACTGAACCGACAATCGCATGATCGAGATCGATATAAGTGAGATTGATTTCACCCGGCGCAAAGAGGCCATCTATCAAGAAGGATGCGCGCAACTCTTCCGTAGACATACGGGTAAAGCGGACTGCGTCGGCAACCTGAATAGAGCGCATCAATGGTTAAAACCACCCTGAGGCTTTTACTTCTACGATTGTCCGTCAGAATACTGCCTTCGCAATGTCGCCGATAGGGAATGGAGAGGGCTAATCGCCGTTTAGTTAGTTATGCGCAAGATACCGCTAGATAATCAGGTAACTTTTCCATGTAACTAGTACTTGATTTGGTAATCACAATGCGTAATGCGATCGCAGTTACTTATGGGTCCGAGATATCGGTAATGCCGCGTGTTTCGCACGTTGAAATACTTCGCGCAGCATGGAACGCGTCAACTTTCCGGTGTTCGTGTTCTGCAGAGAGGGGTGATAGCTGGCGATGGTAACCAAACCCGACGGAAGAGTGTACTCCGCGCCGTGACGAAAGATAAGGTCTGCACGTGACGGCAGTGTGGCGGTTCTGCGCTGATGAGCAAGCAATCCGTCAAAGGCGATGCGGCCCAGGCACACAACGACGCGCAAATTATGCAGCAAGCGAATCTCGGCGTCGAGAAACGGTGCGCAGTTGCTCAACTCCTGCGGCGTGGGCTTGTTCCCAGGAGGAGCACAACGGCCGACAGATGTGATCCACATGTCCGTGAGCTTCATGCCGTCGTTGCGTGAAACCGCATTGGGTTGTGAGGCGAATCCCGTCTCATGCAGAACTGGATAGAGAAAATCACCCGAGCCGTCGCCTGTGAATGGGCGGCCCGTGCGGTTGGATCCGTGCGCGCCGGGCGCAAGTCCCAGCACAAGCACGCGCGCATCGCGGTCTCCGAAAGAAGGTACAGGCTTACCCCAGTATTTCCATGTGGCATATGCGCGCCGTTTCACTTCTGCAATGTGTGTGCAGTGTTCGCGCAGCCTGGGGCACAGATTGCATTGAATGATGCGCTTGTTCAGAGCGTCGAGAGTTTTGATAGTGGAGCCCATGGCGAGATTGTAGGGTAATCGAGCAGTGCTTACGCACCACTGCAGCTTTCCACCGATTGTTGCAGCCTTTTTGCCGCCCTACCTCATTGACGGGCGTAGACTGACCTTGCGGCAGCGTATAGCGCGACTGCAAAACTATCGAATTGAGGGATGGCGATGAAAAAGGCAAAGCTCTTACTGCTTGCAGGCGATTTTGTGGAAGATTACGAAATCATGGTTCCTTTTCAGGCCCTGCAAATGGTGGGCCACACGGTGGATGCCGTGTGCCCCGGCAAGAAAAAGGGCGAGCAGGTGCGCACGTCCATACACGACTTTGAAGGCGACCAGACCTACTCGGAAAAGCGCGGCCACAACTTCACCCTCAACGCCACCTTCGAAGAAATTGATGCCGCAAACTATGATGCACTGGTTGTTCCCGGTGGGCGTGCGCCGGAGTATCTGCGCCTGAATGAAAAAGTACTCGACATTGTGCGTCACTTTGACAAGGCCGGCAAACCCATCGCGGCCCTGTGCCACGGACCGCAGATACTTGCCGCTGCGGGAGTGCTCAAGGGACGCAAGTTGAACGCTTATCCGGCCTGCGCACCAGAAGTGGAATTGGCCGGTGGCACCTTTGTGAAGCTTGATTTCTTTGATGCGACTGTCGATGGCAAACTCGTAACCGGTCCGGCATGGACGGCGCATCCTGCATGGCTCAGCAAGTTTCTTGAGGTGCTTGAGGCCCATATGGCCGCGTGATGGATGGTTACGGACGAAGAGTTTCTTGCATAACGGCGCGGACCTCACGCAGAGGCTGCGCAGTTCCGCATTTCAGCACCTTTTGAATCTCCGCCAATATCGAAAGCGCGATGGCCGCAGGTGTTTCCGCCTGCAGGTCAAGACCGGTCGGTGCGTGCAAAGCATCCAGCCAACTTTCTGTCCGCGCTTCTGAAGGGTGCAGATTCAACAACCGCGCCCCCTCTTCCAGCAGTTCGCGCGTGCGACGCTGCGGGCCAAGAACACCAATGTATCCGGGCCGTACTTCCGCGGCAAGAAGTGACGCGACAAAATGCGCATCCTGCTCAAAGCTATGCGTCATCACCACTGCTGCGTCGCCGGCATGCGGAGCAAAGTACGATGAAGCAGCCTGAGGCAGAGCGCTGCTCGGCGCTACTCGCACCTGATGTGCCATGGGGAAGCGCGCTGGAGTGGCCAGATGCGAGCGCCCATCGACAACGGAAACCCACCAACCCAATTCACGAGCAATCTGTGCCAGCGGTTTTGCGTCGTCGCCGGCAGAAAAGATCCAGAGACCAACACGCGCAGGAAGATAAATGGACCAGACTCGTGAAGGGCCACTCTCGAGTTCAACCTTTGACTCAAAGCTACCGCGTGCTTCCATTGCATGGCGCGCAAAGCTGTGAAGGGACTCCATCCCGCTTGCAGAGCCATAGGCGTCAAGGAACGCTCGCTGCGCCCCAGCTGATCCTTCGAGCACAGTTGCCATTGCAAGAGGAACGCGAGCCGCAAAAGCTTCCGCCATTGCGGTCAAAGCGGCATCTGCTGTCTGCGACCGCTCCAGCAATAGGTGAACCGTACCACCGCAACCGGAGCCGTAGGGCATTTCGCCATCGTCGGCCACAGTGGAGTAACTTTCCACAGTTGGGCCCGACTCGGTCAGCCACCAGGCGCGCTTTGCTACCTCTGCTTCCAAACAGCCACCGCTCACCGTGCCCGCGCGTCGTCCATCGGGCGCAAGCAGCATGCAGGTGCCCGGCTTGCGATAACTTGGGCCGTCGACGGAGACAATCGTGGCGAGTACGAAATCTTTCCCTTCGGCTTTAATAGCCCGCCAGAGATCAAGAATTGGCTCGAGATCCGTCATACAGTCTTTCCCGGGAACGTCATGCGCTAAGAACCTTTGACTGTAGCAGATCTTCAATCCGGATGGGGAGACTGCGCACCCGCACTCCCGTTGCGTGATACACCGCTGAGGTGATTGCAGGTGCAACGCCGGCCATGCCGATCTCGCCAATGCCGCGCGCACCGTACTCGTTCACAATCAAATCCGGGTAGTCGAGGAATGTGACGTTTAGGTCGGGAAGGTCGGCGCAGGTCGTCACCAGGTAATCCGCGAAGTTGCCGTTGATTGGCTGCCCACGTTGGGGTTCGTAGTGTGTTTGCTCAAACAGAGCCATGCCCACGCCCATCACAGCCGCGCCTAGAATCTGATTGGTTCCTGCTTTGGTGTTGATGATGCGTCCGCAATCAAAGACGGAGAAGATGCGGCTCACGCGTAGCCGCGCCATTTCTGGCTCCCACTCGACCTCAGCAAAATGGCAGCCATAGGAGTGCAATGAATACTTGCGCGCATTCTCATCTTCAAAGGAAGGATGTGTCCTGCCAGTCGCCGAAACGCCGCTCAAATCGGCAATGCGCAGAATCTCTGCGAAAGGAATGCCTTGCATGGTTTCGCGCGTCGGTGTGAACTCTCCTTTTTCAAGGGCGACACCTTGCACCGGCGATTGGCTCGTTGTGCGAATGAGTCCTGCAGTCAGTTCAAGATGTTCGGCTTTTGCGCCGTGGAAGGGCGATCCAGGAGTGGTCGCGGCAATCTGCAGCATCCGCTTCACGGCTGTTTTGGAGGCATCCGTGGCCGCGGGCAGAATTGCGCTGGTCACCATCGACCCACCTGAGGTTGGACCCTCCGGCAGTCCGGTGTCTCCAAGAAATACATCGATGCGGTCCAGCGGCACGCCGGTCTCTGCATGCGCCACCTGCGCAAAAATCGTGTACGTGCCGGTGCCGATATCCTGCGTGGCGCAGCGGACACATACCCGCCCGTTCTGGCACAGCTCAACCGATGCGGTGCAGGGAACGCGCGCAGCGGCCCACGATGCACCGGCAACTCCCCAGCCAATCACTTTCCCGTCGCGGCGCATGGAGCCCACTTCCGGCGTGCGCTTCTTCCACCCAATTTTTTCCGCGCCGGTTGTGTAGCACTCCTTCAAATGGCGCGACGAGAATGGCTTGTTGGTGCCTTCGTCGCGCTCCGAGTCATTCATTAGCCGCAGTTCGACCGGATCCATGTTCAGCTTGATGGCCAGCTCATCCATTGCGGATTCAAGTGCGAACAGCCCAGGTACTGCGCCGGGGCCGCGCATGGGTGCAGGAGCGCCCACGTTGCGGCGCACCATACCGGTGGTCACAACCAGATTTGGGCAGCTGTAGAGAAACGGAGTCTGCTCGCCACAATGCTCCACAAAATCGTCGTTGATTGAAGTCTGAGAAAAAAAGTCATGACGAATTGCCGTGAGCTTACCGTCTTTGTTCGCGCCCAGGCGGATGCGCTGCTGCGTGTGCGGCCTGTGGCCCACGTTCGAGAACATCATGCGCCGGTCCACGGACATTTTGACCGGCCGTTGCAGCTTGATGGACGCTGCCGCAGCGATGGTCGATTGCGGCCATGGAAACAACTTGCCACCGAAGCCTGATCCGATGAAGCGCGAAATCACGCGTACATTCTCACGCGGAATGCCGAGCACTGCCGCCATTACATTGCGATGGTTCACCACGCCTTGCGACGACTCGTAGAGTGTCAGGTTCTCGCCATCCCAGTCCGCAACTGTGCCGTGCATCTCCATTGGGTTATGCGTTTCAACCGGCGTTGAGTAGGTTTCGTCTACCACCACTGGAGCTTCGGCCAGTGCCTTATCCGGATCGCCGCGCAGCCAACTACTTGGACGCGGCCCGTCGAAGTTGCTCAGGTCGTATTCCACGTCTGGGTCGTCCGCGTCGTACGTGATTGCAATGGCATCAGCAGCGGCGTTGGCCTGCTCCAAAGTTTCAGCCACAACCGCCGCAATAAACTGTCCCCAGTAAGCAATCTTGTCGTCTGCAAACGGCGGCCGTGCTTCGTTGGTACGACCTGCCGATTGCTCCGACACAAGCCGATACGCATCGGACATGTTGCCGTGATGAAGCACAAGCAGCACTCCCGGCATTTTTTCTGCTTTAGTGGCATCGAGCGAGCGAATGCGCCCGTGGCCGATTGTGCTTTGCACGGCCACCGCATGCACAAGGCGGGGAAGGTCATGGTCAAGCGCGTAGCGTGCGGTTCCGCTGGTTTTCAGTGAGCCGTCAATGCGTGGCACACCTGTGCCGATAATGTCCGCCGCGTTGGGAAGATTGCCAATCGCCATGTGTGTTTCCTCCCGGAAAAATGTCTTAGGCAGTTGCCAGTGTGAGTGCGTGCGTAATGCAGCGCTTTGCCAGTTCCACTTTGAATGCGTTGTCCTTGCGCGGCTTCGCTTCTGCCATTGCTGCCTCAGCGGCCTTGCGGAAGGTTTCGAGATCTGCGCGCTTGCCGAGCAGTGCCTTCTCGGCTTCATGCGAGCGCCACGGCTTGGTGGCCACTCCACCAAGCGCCACGCGTACGTAGCGAATATGACCGCCTTCCACACGCAGGACAATGGCTGCCGAGCTCAGTGCAAATTCATAACTCGCGCGGTCGCGCAGCTTCAGATAGGTCGACTTCGCTCCAGCCACCGGCTTGGGCAGGTCGACAAAGGTTATGAGTTCACCGGGCTCAAGCGCGTTCTCAATATTCGGTGTGTCGCCAGGCAGCTTGTGAAAGTCCTCAAAAGCAATCGTCCGTTTGCCATTCGGACCTTGCACGTGAATCGTTGCTTCCAGCACCGCCATCGCCACGCACATGTCAGAGGGATGCGTCGCAATGCAATGCTCGCTCGTGCCCAGAACCGCGTGAATGCGATTGAAACCGTCCATCGCGGCGCAGCCTGAACCCGGCGTGCGCTTGTTGCAGGCATAGCCACCTGGCATTCCCGCGGAGGGCTCGCGGAAGTACATGCAACGTGTGCGCTGCATCAGGTTGCCGCCAGTGGTGGCCATGTTGCGCAACTGCGGTGAAGCGCCGGAGAGCAGCGCTTCTGAGAGCACTGCATAGTCCTTCTTCACGTCCGCATTCCAGGCAAGGTCTGAGTTGCGCACCAGCGCGCCAATGCGAAGTCCTCCGTTGGGCAGCTTCTCAATCTTGTCCAGCGGCAGAAGATTGATGTCGACCAGCGTTTTGGGTTGTTCTACCGAGAGCTTCATCAAATCGACCAGTGTCGTTCCGCCGGCAATGAAGTTGCCCGCGGATTGTCCAATAGCCTTGTCGACGCCGGTGGGTTTTACGTATCCGAAAGTCTGCATGGTGTGTCTCCCTTGCGATTCAGGTGAAGGTCAGGCGCGTGCGCGTACCTGTTTCACGGCGGCAACAATATTGGTGTAGGCGCCGCAGCGGCAGATGTTGCCCGCCATGGCTTCCTTGATGTCTTTTTCGCTGGGACCAATCGGCTCTTTCAGCAACGCGACCGCGCTCATAATCTGCCCACTGGTGCAGTAGCCGCACTGGTAGCCGTCATGTTCCACAAAAGCGGCCTGCATGGGATGCAGATTGCCCGGCTGGCCAACGCCCTCAATGGTCGTGATCTCGTCGCCTTCGTGCATTACCGCGAAGGAAAGGCAACTGTTCACGCGGCGGCCATTCACATGTACCGTGCATGCGCCGCACTGGCCGTGGTCGCAGCCCTTCTTGGTTCCGCTCAGGTGGATACGCTCACGCAGCGTGTCCAGCAGCGTCGCACGTGTGTCCAGCCCACGCAGCGTGTATTCCTTGCCATTGATCTTGAGTGTCACGTCCACCGTTGTTGCCGACGCGCCATCTGCCGCAGGCTCAAGAACAGGAGCCGCCGTGGCCAGTGACGTTGTGCCAGCAATCACGCCTGTTGCACCAAGGCCACCCAGGAATGAACGCCTGCTGAAGCGGCCCGATGGTGAAGTCTTCGAGCAATCGAGCGGCTCAAGCTCCAGCGTCTGCTGGTCGGGAGCCAGTTCTCGCTCAGACACCGTCGCAATTGAGGAATGCAGATGGTTCGACTCTGCCACAGGAGACCTCCTTGGGCTAAGAACGATTCAAAATTACTGCCGCAGGTGTCACGGCAATTGCTTTTCGATCAAAATTTGCGGCGCAGGGAAGACACGCCAGGTGACTGGGAACGGATTGCCGCGATGTTAATCGTAACGAACCCGCAGGAAAATTCTACACGTTGATGTAAGTCTGCATTGCTGGTGCGTATCGGTCTCCAGCAACTGCATCCGGTGGAAATGCTTCATTCAGTTGGTTAAGCATCTCCGCGGAAAGTTTCAAATCTGCGCTGGCTGCGTTTTCTTCCAGATGCTTTCTCCGTTTGGTGCCGGGAATGGGCACGATCTCTTCACTCTGTGCCATCACCCAGGCAAGGGCCAGTTGCGTTGGTGTCGCGCCAAGCTGGGCCGCAAACTCCTTCACCTTCTCAACAAGCTCCAGATTGCGATTGAAGTTCTCACCCTGAAAACGAGGAGTAAGGCGCCGGAAATCACCGGGTTCAAAATCATCCGGAGACTTGAAGGTGCCGGTTAGAAACCCACGGCCCAACGGGCTGTACGCAACAAACGCGATCCCCAGCTCATGGCAAAGTGGCAGTAGCTCCGCTTCCGGATCGCGGCTCCAAAGTGAATACTCGGTCTGCAGCGCGGTGATGGGGTGAGTGGAATGTGCGCGCGCAATGGTCTTCGGCGCGGCCTCCGACAATCCAAGAAAACGTACCTTGCCCTCTTCCACCAGCCTCGACATTGCTCCGACCGTCTCTTCGATGGGAACATTTCTGTCCACGCGATGCTGGTAGTAGAGGTCGATAGTGTCTATACCGAGCCTGCGAAGACTAGCCTCGCAGCATGCCTTCACGTACGCAGGCGATCCATCCACACCGCGCCGCTCCGGATGCGGAGGATCGCGCACGATACCGAATTTGGTCGCGATGAAAAACTGGTCACGACGGCCCTTGACCGCCTTGCCCACGAGCTGTTCATTCGTGTGTGGACCGTAGATATCGGATGTGTCCAGGAAGTTGATGCCCAGCTCAAGCGCTCGATCGATCGTCGCAAGCGACTCCGCATCGTTCAGTGAGCCGTAAAACTCGCTCATGCCCATGCAGCCAAGCCCCATGGCAGAAACCACCGGGCCATTTTTTCCAAGCGTACGCGTCTTCATAGCGCGAGTCCCATACGTGGTTAGGGGGTTAGTTAGCTGGCAATACCCACTTCGCAATTTACGGGCGGCTCAATTTCCTTTGGGCCGCCAATGCGGGTGCGGTTCTCAATCTTCTTGTAGTTGGCAATCTTGTGGTCGAGCAGTGCATGCGCGTGTTCCAATCGCTTGATCTGCGCTGCAATCTCGGAGCGATGGTCTTCCAGAATCTTGCGCCGCGCCTCGGATGTGCTATCGCCCAACTCGCGCAATTCTGCATAGCGTTGCATTTCGCGGATGGGCATATGCGTGGCGCGCATGCAGTGCAGGAATTGCAGCCACGCCTCATCGGCTTCAGAGTAGCGGCGGTGACCATTACTGGCACGCCCCACTGGCTGAATTAGTCCAACGCGCTCATAGTAGCGCAGCGTATGTGCGGTCATATTGCACCGCTCCGCCATTGTCTGAATGGAAAATCCTGATTCGCTCACAAGCTAAACCTACAACTTGGAGTGCGCTCAAAGTCAAGATGGGATTCAATCATTTTGACCATACCGTATTCTCGTGAGGTGGAGGCGCGCGTTGGCAACAAAAGCCGAATACGAAAAGATGCTGGAAGTGGCTTTGGAAGAGGCCAGACTGGGCCGGTCTGAAGGTGGGGTTCCTATTGGTGCTGCGTTATTTACGCGCTCCGGCCAGCTCGTGAGCCGGGGCCGGAACCGACGCGTGCAACAAGGCGACCCCAGCATCCACGGAGAGACAGACGCTTTTCGACGTGCTGGAAGGCAATTGAGCTACCGCGACCTGATAATGGTTACAACACTTGCTCCATGCTGGTATTGCAGCGGGCTTGTCCGTCAGTTCCGCATTGGCGCCGTGGTTGTGGGGCAGAGCCGGACCTTTTCCGGAGGCGCCGATTGGCTTCGCGAAAACGGCATTGAAGTCATCGATCTCGACAATCAGGAGTGCCGCACACTTCTCGAAGGCTTCATCGCAGAACATCCCGAAATCTGGAATGAAGACATTGGCGAGGAATAAACCTGCTTCTTCTTGATATGTTTATTTGGGAGAAAAATTTACCTATGGAACGTCGCCAATTTCTTACAGCATCCATGGCCGCAGCCGCACTCGGTGTTGCAGGTAAAGCGTCCGCGCAGGAATCCGCAAAATCTGCGCGCGAGTATTACCGCATTGAGAAGTACACGCTGCAAAACGGCCAGCAAACCAAGTTGACTGAGACGTATCTCAACGACGCACTCATTCCCGCGCTCGCGCGCCGTGGCATGGGGCCAGTCGGTGCATTCGCTTTAAGCATTGGACCTGAGACGCCCACCTATTATGTGCTGATTCCCGGTCCAGACCCGGCCGCAATGGCCAAGCTCGAACTGGATCTCTCCGCCGACGATGATTTCGTAAAATCCGCAAAGCCCTTCTGGGCTGCACCTGCGGCTGCTCCCGCATTTCTGCGTGTGGAGATATCTCTGCTCGCAGCATTTGAAGGATGGCCAAAACTTACTCCTCCTCCGTCCTCTGCGACAAAGGCCAGGCGCATTTTTCAGCTTCGCACGTATGAAGGACCCAGCTTCCAGGCTCACGTCGACAAAGTGAAAATGTTTCACTCCGGAGAATTTGAAATCTTCGCGAAGGCCGGATTCCACATGGTTTTTTTTGGCGACACGCTTGTCGGAAGCCGGATGCCAAACCTTACTTACATGCTCAGCTTTGAAGACAGCACCGAACTGGACGCCAGGTGGAAGCTCTTCAGCAACGATCCGACTTGGAAGAAGCTTTCTGCCGATCCTCGCTTTGCCTACGAGCCCATCGTTTCCAATATCACGAACCTGGTGCTCAATCCGCTTGCCTCGTCGCAGATTTAGTGAAGCCTACTGCGCGTACTTGAGTCTGAAAGCCTGATTCACGTCGAACGGCTTTGCAAGCATGTCGAGTGACTTGAGTTGATCGAGCCCAGTCTGCCAGTGTTGCGCAGTTAACTTTCCCGTTTGTGCGTCGGAGGCATCTGGCGAACATTAGCCAGGTGATAGTGCAACGTAACGTACTTCAGCCAGGTTACGCCGGTCTGTGCGGCGATCGTGTACCCATTCAGGTCCTTGAAATCTTGAATCGGCGAGTTGAAATGCAGCATGATGGCGTGCGGATCATGCTGCATTGTTGCGGCTATTGCCACCCATTGTTTCGCACTGACGAACTGAGGCAGAGGTTTGCCGTTTTCAAAACCTGGCATCAGGCTCGTGAAGATGAGGTAAGGTTTCGCCGCGAGCCAATCATGCGTGCCAGTTCAAGCAGCCCTTCGTCCTGATTTCGCGCAGAAGCAAGCTGCATTCCACCCACAGAGCAGGGAACAGTGATAACAGGCACTCCGGCCAGGCTGAAGGGCGTTGTGTAGCGCAGCAATCGCGCGCGGGTCTGGCTGTGATCCGCACCCTTACGCAGTTCGGCCGCCGGAGAAGCCGGCAGCAAAACCAGTTCGTGGCTCGCGAACAAAGCGTCCATTCTTGACCGGAATTCGGCATGCCGTTCCCGTAACAGAGTCAACTCGGCATCGGTGATGCGCGCACCCCATTCCAGCCGCTCACGGATAGCCGGCTCAAACTCTGCAAAATGTCCGTCATGAATGCGTGCGGCCTCCCATGCCTGAATGGGCGCGAAGATCTCGAACGATCCGGCCCAGAAATCCGCGTTGAACCGCTCGCGCCGCAGTCCCAATAACTCCAGCTCCGCCGCGACTGATTCCATCGCGGTCGCGATCTCTGGTTCACAGTCGGAGAGAAAGCCCGGATCAATAGTCGCAAAGCGTTCGAACTGTTTTGGAGCGGCCGCAAATTCCCGGGCAAACACCGTGCCCAGTAGAGGAGCGTCTTCAAGATCGCGGAACAGCCATCCCATTGTGTCGAATGATTGCGCAAGGTGACCTGCGCCTGTCCAGTCACCGCGTCCTAGGGTTGCCCTGTATCCCGCAAGTCCGCAAAGAGCAGCCGGCGCCCGCACGCTGCCTCCTGTATCCGTCCCAATTGCAGCAACAGCCGAACCTTCAAGAACGGACGCCGCAGCGCCCGACGACGATCCGCCGGTGAGCCGGTCAGGCCTTCCAGGTTGAACGCAATCTCCAAATTCAGGATTCTCGCCCGTAATGCCATAAGCCAGCGGATGAAGATGTGTCTTGCCCGTGATAACTGCCCCGAGCGACCGCAATTTCATTACCAGCCAGGAATCTTTCCCGGCTAAACCGTTCAGATCGCGGTAAAACTTCACACCGCAGGTTGTCGGCGCACCCGCCAGGTCGAAACAGTCCTTCACGGAGACCGGCAATCCCCACAATGGCGTTCGCTTATCTTGCGCCATGCCTGCCACGCGCACTGCTTCGCTCAGCGTCCAGCTCTCATCCCGCCACAGATACGTGTTTTTGGAGGCGCTTCCATTGGCACAGGCCAGGGCGCGTCGCGCCAGTGACTCCGGGCTTTCGCTGCCATTCTGCAATGCCTGTTTGAGTCTTAGCGCAGCCCAATCTTCGTTCATCATGGCAAGATTCTAAGCGGTCTCGGAGGCGCTCGCATTGTACTCATCAAGATGGCATACGTAAGCCGTGTTTTGATGCGTGCACGATTGTTGCGGCGTGCTGAGTTCGAGTATTGCGGTCGCTTCTTCCAAATTTCGCTCCCTAAAATCGTCGAGCGTGAGCGTACGTCATCCTATATTGAGCAAATGACCGCTTTGGTGACCTTTACTGCTCGCTCAAGTTTTCCAATCCTAGGCTTCCTTGATTCGCACGGTCATCTGCACTTCAACTAGCGCATTCCTCGGCAGCGCGCCCAGGCCGATTGCCGCGCGCACGTGCCGCCCGGCCTCGCCCAAAACTTCAACGAAAAGGTCGGAAGCGCCATTAATGATGGCCGGTGCGTCAGGAAAATTTGGCGCTGCGTTCACATAACCGTTTACTGAAACAACTTCCGCAACGCGATCCAGAGAGCCCAGCGCGCTTTGAATCACGGCGAGTTGCGTTAATGCGCAGGCACGTGCCGCTGCATATCCCTTTTCCACGTCGCTGTCCACGCCTGCCGTACCCGTAATAAAACCGTTCGCATCCAGTGACACAACGCCGGACAGATAAAGCATGTTCCCCACAATCTTGAACGGTACATAGTTTCCGCCCTTTGCGGGAAGGGGAGGTAGCGTGATTCCAAGAGCAGAAAGGCGTGATTGAACAGTGTTTGAGTCAGTCATTGATTTTGAATGTAGCATGTACGTGTACGGTTTCGCGTAGCAGTGGCAAAGCGGGAGCGCTGGCTCTAATGCAGGCCAGTTGTCCTCGGTAATCGTAAGCAATGCGCGATGCCGGCTTTCTCCAAAGTCTGTTCGCCACAACCAGTTGGGAAGGATGAATCCACACTCTCTTTCCGTCGAAGAACATGCACCTCCACCTGCCTGAGGTTGAATTCATGGCAACGCGCATTGCAAAAATCGTTCTTCTTAGCGGTATTGCCTTCTTTTACACACTTGTTGTGTTCAACAACCTCACAGATTTTGGCTCGAACTATCAGTTCGTCAATCACGTGCTCGACATGGATACCACTCTCCCCGGCAACAACGGCATGTGGCGCGCACTTCATCCCATCTGGCTGCATCTCGCCTTCTACATCTCAATCATCGCGTGGGAGACAATCACAACAGTTCTATTGTGGATGGGAGTTGCGCAGCTTTACCGTGCCCGTGCCACCGCTCCGCCCTCTTTCAACTCTGCCAAGCGGACTGCCGTCATCGCACTCACTTTATCCCTCATGATGTGGCTGGTCGCATTCCTCAGCGTTGGGGCCGAATGGTTTCTCATGTGGCAATCACATACCTGGAATGGCCAGGAAGCGGCCTTCCGCATGTTCGTTGTAGTGGGCATCGTCCTTCTATTCCTGGTTCGACCGGAAACAGAGAACCAGCCTTGACCTATGCAGTTGCTGGCACAGCACGCTTCGCTCTCCAGGCAAACCACAGAATTCCCGCTCCGATATACGCCAAATAGATATAGGCAATGCGCGCATGTGCGTTGTCCGGTTGTCTTGGTGTTGTGTTCGGAAGTCTTTCCGTCAAGACGCGATACACTCGGCCCATGCCCGTTGCCGCCATCATCCTCGCCGCAGGAGCCAGCCGCCGCCTGGGCCAGCCAAAACAGCTTTTGCATGTGAACGGCGAAACACTGGTCGCGCGCAGTGCGCGCATTGCGCAAGAAGCGGGTGCGGCACCAATCATTATTGTTCTAGGAGCTCAAGAGGAAGCGGTCCGTGCAGCACTGCACTGCACAGGCGCTATCGCAATTGAAAACCCATCGTGGTCCAGCGGTCTTTCCACCTCCGTGCGCGCGGGCGTGGAAGCACTCCAAGTGCATGCACCGCAGGCAGACGGAGTGCTATTGATGAATTGCGATCAGCCTCGTCTTGATTCGCTACATCTGGCTGCTGTCATTGCCGCTTTTGAAACGAAGGGCAGCGAAGCGATCATTGCCTCATCCTATGCAGGAGTATTGGGTGTCCCCGCTCTTTTTCCGCATCGCTACTTCGACGAACTTAAGTCCCTCACCGGCGACATAGGGGCTCGTGTGCTCTTCAAGCGTCACGCAGACGCACTCATCGCCATCCCCTTCGAAGGCGGAGACATCGATATCGATACACCCGAAGATCTGGCGTACCTCAATTAACGTTCAACCGTTGCCTCAATCGTGCCGTGCGGTTCATCGATGGGTACAAAAATGTAATTTGGGTTGTCCTGTCCAAATGCACTCAAATCTGCAGGGATGTGATGCAGATTGGGCATCTTCAGGTGGATGCGGGCAATCTCCGGCGCGATTTTACATATCGGTTCGTTTCAAGTCGCGCCATCGTTTAGCTTCCCCTGTAGGTCGTTTAGCTGTTGTCGCTCAGCTCCGTGCAGCGTTAGCAGCCTCGCTCAGCGCCGCAATGTTGCTGAGTGCCCGCAGCGCCACCATCTCCCGTGCCCAGCGCTTGGCGCCGCAACAGGCCAGCATTGCAAACATTGCATCTTCTGCGCATGCTTCATTCCACTCTGCCATGCGGCTCATCGCTGAATGTGCCATTGCTAAAAATGCGCTCGCCCCGGAGCCAGGTTTCCTTTACGCGCCCGCGCAATCGCACGCCTATATACGGCGAGAGCTTGTGGCGGAAATGTACGTCGCTTTCCGTCACGGTCCATTCCTCGTCGGGATTGAAGACGACCAGATCCGCGTCCCCTCCCTCCACAAGCGCGCCCTTGCGTCCTCTCAAGCCCGCCAGTTGGGCGGGCTTTTCCGCCATCCACGCTGCAATGCGGTCCAGTTGTATGCCGCGTTGGCACATTCCTGTCCACATCACAGGCAATGCCAGGCCGAGGCTTGCAATGCCACCCCATGCTTTATCGAAGCGGCCTTCTTCGCGGTCCTTCATTTCTGGTGGGCAAGGCGAGTGGTCGGAAGCCACCATGTCGATGATTCCGTCTTCAAGCGCCTTCCATAGTCGCTCGCGATTATCCGCTCGCCGAATGGGTGGCGCGCATTTGAACTCCGTTGCGCCGTCAGGAATCTCGTCCGAGTCAAAAGAGAGATAGTGCGGGCAGGTCTCCACCGTAATCGGCGTTCCTGCTTCGCGCGCGCGTTGCAGCATTGTTGCGGCCAGCGCGTTGGACAGATGAACGATATGGATGGGCGTTTTGAATTCGTCCGCCAGCCAGATCAGCATTGCAATCGCATCGGTCTCCGCGTTGCGCGGGCGCGATGAAAGATGAAAGACATACTTGCGCCAGTTTGCTCCGGGTCCAATTTGGGCGATGGCCTGTTCAATTGGGCCGGGAATTTCCGCATGAACGAGGAGAGGAAGGCCCGTGCCTCGCAATTCTGCGAGCGCCTTGCGCAGTTCGCTTTCGTCCACCCATTGAAAGCCTTCCACGCCGGATTCCACCATGAAGCATTTGAATCCAGGCACTCCTGCGCGCGCCAGCGCTTTCAACTCATGTGCATTGCCTTTGACGACGCCGCCCCAGGCGGTCCAGTCCACCCATGCTTTGCCCTGCGCCGCGGCGCGCTTCGCTTCCAGCGCAGCGACCGTTGTGGTTTCAGGAATACAGTTGAGCGGCATGTCGACGAGTGTGGTTACGCCGCCTGAGGCTGCGGCGCGTGTTGCTGTCCAGAAGCCTTCCCACTCCGTCCGGCCCGGCTCATTGATGTGCACATGCGTGTCGACAAGGCCGGGAAGAATGGGCGCGTCGCCATAGTCGTGCAGCGGAATACCCGCGGGCACATCGTTCCATGCAGCGATGCGGGCAATGCGTCCCTTGTGCTCGATCACGGTTCCCGCAATGACTCCATGCGGCGCAATCACCCGAGTTGAGCGGAAGGCCTGTGCCATACTGTGTTTACTTTCGCCGCATTGGAGGGCTGAGAGCAAGCACCGAATGACATCCTCGCCCAACCCAGAATTTTTGCGGCGCGCCATTGCACTGGCAGTTGAGAACGTAAAGAAAGGCGCAGGCGGGCCATTTGCGGCAGTGATTGTGCGCGATGGAAAGATTGTGGGCGAGGGCACGAACACGGTCACAACGGGCAACGATCCAACGGCGCACGGCGAAGTGAATGCCATTCGCGCGGCGTGCAAAGCGCTTGGCACGTTCACGCTTGCAGGCTGCGAACTCTACACAAGCTGCGAGCCATGCCCGATGTGCCTTGCCGCCAGTTACTGGGCGCGGCTGGATGCGATTTATTACGGCGCGAGCGCGGCGGATGCGGCGATGGCCGGATTTGACGACGCGTTTTTGTATGCGGAGTTCTTGAAACCCGGCGCCGATCGCACCTTGCCCGTGAAGCAGTTGCTGGGCGAGGAAGCGTGGGCGAGTTTTGCGGCATGGATCGCCTCAGAAACGAAGACGCCCTACTAGAGCTATATCGTTAGCGCAGGTGGATGCGAGCAGACAGTTGGAGTGTGCACGGCTTGCCACGGCGGGAAATGCGCCGCAGAAAATGCTTCAAAATGGCCGAAAAGCCTTATTTCTACTTCCAAGTCGCGCGATTTTGACTCCAAAACGGCCCAAATTTCGCCGTTGTTGGAGGTGGCGCGAGGGGAAAATCCTATAAGTTGTTTATTATAAATAACTTAATTCAAATTTAGAGGCTAACTGCCCTGTTTTTGAGGCAATGCCGGGGGGGGGGAGGGGGGACCCCCTGCCGAGGGACTGGCCGGGTGGCAGGTTCGCAAGTCATCAGGTCAATGGGGTAGGTTTGCTCAAAACCATTGTGCGCCAAAGCAGGATAATGTTCTGCAAAGCGGCCGTCGGAGATTTGCGGTAGATTCGGTGCATGCGTTGGCTTGGGTTGATTGCGATGCTGGCCGTATGTGGGTCGTTGATGGGCCAGCAGCCGCAGGTGTGGCAGGTGCAGGACTCGGGAACGACGGCCGGGCTGCGCGGCATTTACTCCGTGGATGGAACCGTGGCCTGGGCCAGCGGGACCGATGGGACCGTATTGCGGACAACCGATGGCGGCGCTCACTGGACGAAGTGCGCAATTCCCGATGAAAAGACGGATGGTGCGACACTCGATTTTCGCGGAGTGCAGGCCTGGGATGCGGATACGGCGATTGTGATGGCGAGTGGGCCGGGGGCGAAGTCGCGGCTATACAAGACAACGGATGGGTGTGGGACGTGGACGCTCCTCTTCACGAATCCAGATGCCCCAAACGGCTTCTGGGACGGATTTACGGCACAACTCGCTACCGCTGGAACAGGCCCAGGAGAAATCTGCAAGGCTGGTTCGCGAACCATTGAAGGTGCAATCTTAGGCGACCCCGCAG
>JAGWSG010000209.1 GCA_028876335.1 Acidobacteriota bacterium | reverse complement strand
CCCGACACTATCCGGCGTCTCTCTCCAAAGCACTGCAAATAGCACCGCCAGAGCGGCCAGTCTGAGCTGAGGTTGATCCAAAAAGTCGACATTTACACATTGCGTTACACATAATCACACTTCTTCCTTCTATTGTATTCATTATACAATAGTTACTGGCAGACGCAGCGGACTCAAAATCCGCCGACCCCTGCGGTCATGGGGGTTCGACCCCCCCTCCCGGCACCAATTCGATGTACTTCATTTCAAACAAATTATCTAAATCCGCGAAGTGTCCGCGTGTGGGATACGTGTGTCGACCATCTTTATCTTATAGATAATAGTTCGGTTACTTCATTCGCTGAAAACTTGGGGCGATTAGGTTAATTAGCTGCTGCGAAATCGACGTAATATTCTTTGTTCAATTCAAACTGATCTGCAACTTCCTTCTTCATCTGACCGAGTTCAATGCTCCCAGAAGGCGTCGAAGCGAAGAACGACTTGTTCTCATCACTCCCACCCGTGACAACTTGGAATCGAACAGAAACGAGAGTGCCTGGGATTGAGTTTCCATTAACCCAGATATTCGAATAGGTCTCTGTCTTCGAAAGACAAATGAATTTTGCTCGTGTCATTAAGTGTGATTGCCCCAAGTTTTCAAAGAACGAACCTTATTCATAAAAGCACACTGGCAGAAATTTACAAGGTCAGCTGCATTCAATTCATTTATTTTTACTCTCCGAAAGTGGTGGATTCAACACAACCCTCACGCCGAATGTTTTTGCGTATGCCTCGCCGACTATTGCTGAGCTTGGATAAGATACTGAAATTTCGTCCGGGCTATCCCAAGCCACCGAGGTCTGGCCAATCGCCACATTTCTAATTTCCACGATTTGGGTATATTCGTATCCGGGATTGGGATTTCCGGTGCTGAGGTAAACGCGGTAGAACGAATAGGGTCGCTCGCTCCCCGCTCCGCACGCTCGATGAAAACTCTTAATCGTGTGCTTGCCATCTGGAGAGGTGATGATTCGCTGCTCGGCATCGTCGCAGTTTCCGTCTGAGAAATGGCGCAGCGGGTATGAAAGAACATAGAGCGCCAACCAAGCGAGGCCAGCAACGATCGATAGGCCGCCGACAACTTCAAGAAAGAGATGCATCCACCTGCTAGATTTTTGCATGCGGTGAAGGATAGCATCCAGAACGACCAGAGTCTTAAGTAGATCGTGAACTCAAAATGAGTGTTTCGTATTCGTGATCTCGAAAATTCACAACCTTGTGTGTGGATTACGTGTGTGGATACCGCGTTTTTGGCGTTTCCTGCGTTTTGAGCGTTCAGTATTTTCAATAACTTACGTGTTTTCAATAGCGGGGTGCCATCCGACCCCCCCTCCCGGCACCAAGCAAATCAAAGACTTTCGTTTGAATTGGCTTCTCGGATTTCGAGTGGCCAAAATCGCTTGGCGGCTGTTGGTTCCTCTGGTCTTCCACGATTCATCCGGACCGTCTGCAGAGTCCTTTGGCATGTCTTTGGGCGGGAAGCCAGTCCATGTCGATTCTTGAGGCCCAGCACAGAGGCTTTCAGACAGGCAGAAGGCACTGGCTGCTATTTGCTGGGAGGATCACAAGCCTGAGACCGAGCGTTGTGCGGGAATTGCAAGGGAGGCTAAGTGGAAGCAGGTCTGCGGCGAAACCACTTCACACTCTCCATGACCCACAGCACACTGCTGGCCACCAGTATAGAGCGAAGCCACTGAGCAGTGGTGAGAGGTACAACGCTGAGTGCATGCGCGAGGATGGGAATATTAAGGACAAGGAATTGGAGTGTCAGAGATCCCAGAATGGCCATCCATAGCCAGCGGTTGAGAAAGATGCCACCAAAAGCACTTTGTTCGGAGGAGCGAGCGTTGAGGGTGTTCACAAGTTGGAAAATGGTCAATGTTGTGAAAGCCATGGTTTGGAGCAATTCCAAGGTGGCTTTTCCGTCGTGACCGAAGAACATTCCGAGTGTACCGGCAGCCATCACTACTGCAACGATGAAAATATCCACGATCATGGAAAGATCAATAACCCGCGCACCGGAGGGAACGGGTTTACGAGCCATTATGTCGGATGCAGGTGGATCCAATCCGAGGGCCAATGCCGGGACCCCATCTGTGACGAGGTTGATCCAGAGCACTTGTACGGCCAAAAGCGGTAGCGCGAGCTCCTTACCGAGCTGTTTCTCAAAGAGCGCAGCAAGAAAAACACCAAAGAAGAGAGTCATAATTTCGCCGAAGTTGGTGGCCAGCAGATAGCGCATAAATTTCCGAATATTGTCGAAGATGGCCCTCCCTTCTTCGACAGCGGCAACGATGGTGGCGAAATTGTCATCCATGAGCACGAGGTCGGCGGCTTCTTTTGCCACGTCGGTGCCGGTGATGCCCATGGCCACGCCAATGTCCGCAGCCTTCAGAGCGGGTGCATCATTCACACCGTCTCCTGTCATTGCAACTATCTCGCCGTTGTGTTGGAGCGCCCTGACGATTCGAAGCTTATGCTCAGGATCGACTCTGGCAAAAACTGAAACCGTGCGCAGAGTTGAAGCCAGATCTTCATCGCTCATCGTTGCCAGATCTGCGCCTGTGATCACACCGGAGTCTTCGCCAATGCCGAGATCACGAGCGATACTGAGAGCCGTGTTGGCGTGATCTCCGGTAATCAAGATGGGGCGAATGCCTGCAGCTTTGGCCTTTGCCACGGCGGTCTTCGCTTCAGGGCGAGGCGGATCGATCATGCCTACCAGGCCAAAAAAGGCCAGGTTGCGCTCTAAGGAGTCCTCCATTTCAGCGGTTGGTAGATTGCCTTGAGGAAGTGCGCGCGCGGCAATTCCAAGTATCCGCAATGATTGCGCAGCCATTTCGTCATGCGCGCACATGATTTCCTGCCGGCGTTCATCGGTGAGAATACGAATGCCATCCTGAAAAAGCTCATGGGAACATCGCGCGAGAATCAGGTCTGCGGCCCCCTTGGTCATCATTGCCACTCCGTCTTCTAAGCTGGCAATCCGTCGACCAGAGCAGCTGTGAAGGGTGCTCATCCGCTTTCGCTCAGAGGTAAACGGAAGCTCCCCGATGCGCGGATAGTGCAGATCAAACTCAGAAGAATCGATGCCCATGGTGGCAGCGGCCGCCAAAAGCGCTCCCTCGGTTGGGTCGCCATGAACCTTCCAAACTCCTTCCCGCTGCTGCAGACTGGCATTGTTAGCCAGTGCTGCGGCCAGAAGCGTTTCCATGACTTCATGCCGAAGTTGAGGTTCAAGGTCTTCGCCATCCGCCCTCGTCCAATCTGCCACGGGCGTGTACCCACTAGCCGAGCTGATTGCTCTACCTGAGGCTGTGACCACCTGACGCACCGTCATCTCGTTCATGGTCAGCGTGCCCGTCTTATCAGAGGCTATGACGGTGGCTTCACCCAACGTTTCCACTGCAGCAAGGTGGCGAATGATGGCGCCGCGCCGGGCCATTCGTTCCACGCCAAGAGCCAGCACAATGGTTACGACGGCGGCGAGGCCTTCGGGGGTGGCCGCCACAGCGAGCGCCACGCCGAAGAGCAAGATTCGCAGAAGCGCGCTGCCGTTGCCCACTCCATGCACCAACAGCAGCGTACCAATGATCACAGCCGCAATGATCACAACTGCAATGCCCAGCATTTTTCCCAGCCGGTTAAGTTCCTTCTGCAGTGGTGTCTCAATTTCGGTGGTCTGCTGAAGTAGCGATGAAATGCGTCCAAATTCTGTGCGCGACCCGGTACTCGTAATCACGGCTCGCGCATGGCCTGAGACTACGTTGGTTCCCGTGTACACCATATTGAGGCGATCAGCCGGACTTGCGTTTTCAGGAACAGGGTCGGTCCTCTTCGAGACGGGCAGACTCTCACCAGTAAGCGTGGATTCCTGAGTTTGAAAATTGGCAACTTCCAACAGACGAGCGTCGGCGGAGATGCGATCTCCTTCGTGCAGCGCTAGCAGGTCGCCTGGCACAAGCAGGCGCGCCTCAATGCGCATCAAGTTTCCGTCTCGAATAACCGAAGCCTCTGCGGGAGTCATTCTGCGCAACCCAGCAAGCGCTTTATCTGCCCTCTCCTCCTGGAAAAAGCCAAAAAAAGCATTTAGCAGAAGAATGGCCAATATTGCCAGTGCTTCATAGGGTACGCCGCTTTCATGCTCCAGCATCCAGACCAGTAAAGACACAATGACTGCGGCAAGAAGCAAGTAGGACTGAGCATTCTGAAACTGACGCAAAAAGCGCATCCATAGAGGAGGACCCGACGCCCGTGGTAACTGGTTATGACCATAGTGCGCAAGGCGGTCATGAGCTTCAGTCGAGGTCAGCCCAGCGTGAGGATCGGTCTGGAAGCGGGAAACCGTGTCACCGATGGTCCATGCATGCGGAATTGGTTGACTTTCGAGCGGGACCGCATTCATTGGGCACCTCAGCCACCACTCACACCGAGTGGGCGGAAAATCGGTTGCCGCAATCAGTTGAACTCAGGTCCGGTTCACTTCGAAGTGATACCTATCACCCTACGCACGCGGTTTCCTGTTCTGCATTCCTGAAGGCGAGGAAGATTTCAAAGAGGTGAAAACCAAGCCCGAGAGCATTATCAGAAAGCTGGACAACGGATGTCTAAGCCACGTATCCGGCTGTGTAAACGGGGAACGGCTCGCACCGTGAATATCTCCAATAAACTTTGCGCTGATGGCGTTCCGGTAACGTTTGCACTCTCCGGATTAATGCACAATCACAAGATTCCCAATGCGAGAGGGTCGCAAAAAGAGGCGACCTGGCGGCTAGGAAAAGCAATCACGCGAGTTTGCGGGAGATTGTCTTCCATAGCGATTTTCTTTCAACAGAATGCAACTCAGGTATCCCCCATACCGTTAAATTGCGATGTCTCATGCAACTTCTTGCAGCACGCTGCAATTCTCTGCGCAATCGCGGAAAAGCTGGCAGAGGATTCGTCGAAGTTTGTGTTTATGAGGGCCTGCCCGACCCTCATGGCACCAACAATTCTCAAACTGTTTGGTTCAGACGATAGGATGAGCTGTGTCCTCTTCTTCCATTGCCGGAAAGAATCCGCCGCGCATCGCGATTGTGCTTGCGTTTCTTAGCGTTTATTTCTGCTGGGGCGCCACGTATACGGCGATGAGTATAGGTGTGCATCTGTTGCCGGCGACGATTCTGGCGGGAACACGGATGCTGATCGGCGCCGCGCTGATGTTTTCGTTTTGCGCGATACGCGGCAAGCGGTTGATCTACAGCCGCGGTGTGATGGTACGGCTTATCTTCGTGGGCATTCTGCTACTTTTTGGTGGGAATATTGCGCTTGTCTGGAGCGAGAAGTACCTGGCAAGTGGCTTGTCTGCGCTGCTTGTGGCGGTGGTTCCTCTTTATGTGGCTGTGATTGAACGATTGCTGCCGGGCGGAGAACGCCTTCGACCACGCGGAACGATTGGCATACTTCTTGGATTGTGCGCACTTATCGCGCTGCTATGGCCAAGTCTGTACAAGTCCGCTCCTTCACTGCGTCAGGGCCTGCCGATGCAGATGTTTGCTGCGGGTGCAATTTTGCTGGGCGCATTGAGCTGGGCCAGCGGTTCGGTGCTCTTTCGGCGGATGCAGCTTGAGGTGGACCCGCTTGTTGCTGCGGGCTGGGAGATGTTGGCAGCGGGCGTGTGCAATCTGACGATTGCCACGGCGACATGGCAATGGCCGCACGCGGTGTGGAATGCGCGCAGCATTGCGTCGATCGGCTATCTGGTTCTATTTGGGTCGTTGCTGGGCTTCAGTTGTTACATCTGGCTGATTCATCATGTACCTGTGGCCAAGGTGGCCACGTATGCGTTTGTGAATCCGGTAGTGGCGGTGATTCTGGGAACGCTGATTCTTGGAGAACAACTGCAGCCGTCCGAATATGTGGGCATGGTGATGGTGATCTGTGCTGTGGCACTGGTGATTTCATCGCAGACCAAGAGTGGCAAGTCCGCGGCAGAAATTGAAGTGGAGCCGCTGGAGAACGAGGCCTGATGGCGGCTGCGCTAGACCTGCCTTCCGTGGGTTTGCTTTCGAGACTGGACTAAGAGCAGCCCGTAATCAATCCATTTTTGACGACGAGTTTGGATGAGGCGGGGCAGGTGCCGGTGAATCCCGGTGTTCCGTCAGAAGATTGGTAGCCGTCCTTTGCTTTGATGAAACCGTCCGTGAAGAAGTCAGCCGTTGTGTTGCGTATGGGGAATGAGTAAGGCGTCGAGGCCTGGCCAATGTCTTTGAACGGGAACTGGAGTGAGCTTTTTGTCTGTGCCGCGGCGCGATCTCGAGAGAGTTTGACCCAACCCGATCCTTCGAGTTTCAAGATGTCGGCAGAGAGATATCCGCTGCCACAATCCCAGGTGACGATGTTGTAGTTGCTCGCGTCGAGATGGGCGTTGCCAGTTTTTGTTTCTCCCGCGGACGAAGCCAGAGACGTGCCACCATTCCAGTCGTGGCACACGACGCGATACTGATAGGTTGTGGTCCCGGGCGTCCCAGCCTGAGTGATGGTGGGGGCAGGCGGGTCAGCAAGTGAAGAGAGCGCCGCGCGGCCATATGCAGTGAAGCCGCCGTCGGCGGTTATGTTTCCTGCGACGAAAGGGGCCGCGCCGGAGTAGCCATAGACGCGCTCCATTTGACCGTCAGGCTCAAACATGAGTTCGAGTTTGCTGTGGTTGTAAATCAGGTCAATGCCGCCGTTGGATGAATTGGGGTTCATGAAGGGGCTGCCGAAGAGAATGCCGCGACGCACGCCAAAGGTGGTTGGCGTGGCGTCGGGGCCAAGCATCATGTCTGTGGTTGAGGTTGATTCTCGGCACGGAGTGTAGGCTCCACCGCCGTAATAGAGGGGTCCAATGACCATGTTGTCGTGTCCATTGATGAGGTCGCAACCATTGGCTTCAAAGTAGGGGCCGATGACCATGTTGCCGTAGCCACCGAGTATCATTCCGTGGGTTCGCGCGCCTTCAATGTCTATGCCAATCCACTTATTCTTCCCACCACCAACATCATTCAGTCCAACTTTGCCCCAGGCTCTGCCGCCTGTCCAGATATTCGAATTAAAGTCGCCTGCGTAATGGCTGAAGTTGCGCGTACTGACTCCGAATTCGCTGCCCATGGCATCGATCTGGTTGAAGTGGTTGTAACAACTGCAGCCCCAGGCGCCGCCCATCTGAACAGCGGTGGCGAATCCGCCGACGGCGAGGTTGGAAAAATTGCCAGCAAGTACGTCTGCATTGCCGGCACCGCCGAGGTTGAGACCGACGGATTCCGGGCCGCGCCTTCCGGAGCTGTTGATGGAGAAGAACATCAGCGAAGGACTGAGGACCTGCTTGTTCCCTTCGTTGTAGCTCTGCACGCAACTGCCGGTGGGATTGGTGCAGACGATGCTGGATGAGTTGCCGTATGCGAAGCCGGAGCCAACGATGGATGCGTAGGAGCGGTAGATAAGCTGCTGTCCAGATGCAAAGACGATGGTTCCCACGGGAAGCAGAAGCACGAGGCGGTGTTTGCCATCGCCGACGGTGATGGAGTGCGAGGCGATATTGCAGGCGGGGAAGCGGCGCGCATCACAGGTTCCACCTCCGGAGGATGCGGCGGCAGCGAGGCATGCATTGACTCTTTCACTCAAGTCCGCGCCTTTGAATTGATCTGCCATGTAGATACCACTGGTGGTCCTGTCTGTTTGGCCCGCCTGCATTTCAGCGACGGGCGAAGTGGCTTGCTGTGCAGGTAAGAGCGGAACACAGGAGATTTCAAATGCAAGAACGACATGTCGATTTCTCATAACTGTCCTTGAAGGGGGAGTATCGCTTGTGAACTGTTATCCGTCAAAGAATCCAGAAGGACACTTGCGGAGAGCTGATGGTTCGATGACGGCGACATAAGAAGTGTTGGCTTGGTGTCGAACCTGGATTCCGCTACGTTGAGCGGTACATGCGAGGTGGGATGTGCGTGCGGCGGGAGGGTCTGGCGGGTTCCCCGCGCCTGAAATGTATCTGAAGATTTTCAGGCACGGGGATTTGGTGCGGGTGATCCATGAACTACTTCTGGTAATTGAATGATTTGTCCGGGTAGGGCGGGTGCTGCGGCACCGGACGCGGGTCTGCCTTGATTTCCTCTTGCAGTAGCTTGATTGCGGCGTCAAGCTGAGCGTCCTTGCCCTCGAACGTGGCATGGGGCAAATCGTCGACAGTGATATCGGGTTCGACGCCGTGACCTTCAATGAGCCATTTGCCTTCCGGGCCGTAGACACCTGTTTCCGCGGCGGAAGCGAGTCCGTGGTCGATCTGGACGTTGTCAGCCGAGAGCCAGATTTCACCGCCCCAGGTGCGCATGCCGATGACTTTGCCCATCTTGAAGCGCTCAAAACCTTCGGTGAAGGCTTCACCGTCAGATGCCGTCCACTGGTCACACAGGACGACGATGTGTCCGCGGAAAGCGTAGTTCATGTTCCACATGGGATGGCCCACGCGCGGCTGCCAGTAGAACCAGGCCTTGCGCAGGAGTTTGCCGAGCAGCCATGAGTCGATGTTGCCGCCGCGATTGTGGCGGACATCGATAATGAGGCCCTGGCGATTGAAGATGGGGTAGTAATCGCGCGCCCACTGGTCAATGTCATTGGGCCCCATGGCCTGTAGGTGGACGTAGCCGATCGCGTTGTTGGAAGCTTTATCCACGTCGAGGCGGCGTGTGTATTCCCACTCGGCATAGCGCATGCGGGCGTCGTCACGGGCGGAGACAGGCGTGACGAGTACATCGCGCATATCGTCCTTTTGCGACTTAACCTGGAGCAGGACCTGAACGCCGGCTTTGCCGCGCAGGAGTTCGCGCACGTCAGGAACGCTGAGGGTGGGCTGGCCATCGATGGAGGTGATGACTTCACCTTCCTGCACGAGCGATTGCGGACGGGCCAGCGGAGGAGCCTGATCAGGGAGATCCGGATCATGCGCGTAAATGTGCTCGACGACGAAGCCGCCGGCCTGTTCATCACGCTTGAGATGCGCTCCGAGCGAAGCGAGGTCTATATCGTCGGCAGGCTTGCGCTCATCTCCGCCGCGCACGAAGGTGTGCAGCGCGGAGAGCTCGCTGACCATTTGCGCGATGACATCATTGAGTTCGTTGCGGTCAGCCACGCGGTCGACGAGCGGCAAGTAGCGCTCGCGCATGGCAACCCAGTCGACGCCCTGCATGTGCTGGTCGTAGAAGTAATCGCGCTCCATGCGCCAGGCGTCGAGGAAGATGCCGCGGTATTCGTCGCGCGGTGTGGTGGAGTAGGTCCAGTGCGAAAGATCGAGCTTCGTCTTTTCGAGAGCTTTGGGGTCCTTGAGGCTGGAGCCTTTGGCCGAGGCATCGATGACGAAAAAATCGTCTTTGCGGCGAACGAGCATCTTCTTGCGGTCGAGCGCAATTTCAAAGGCGCGCACATCGGAAAGTACGGTGTCCGGGTTTTCGTCTGGTTTGTTGTCGACTGCGATGCATTGCAAGGACCGCTCGCGGCCGGAGTCATCACTGGCATTGAGCCAGCAGAGTCGCTTATCTGCAGCTTGGAGGCTACTGTAATTGCCCGCTGGAACGGGAATTTCCTGTAAGCGCTCGGCGAGGCCGGTGAAGTCGATTTTTACTTCGACGGGTTTCTTCTCGTCTTTTTTGTCTGCCGCCGTTTTATCCGCAGAGTCCTCTTTGTCTTTCGATGCCTTATGGTCGTCGGATTTTGAAGATGTGTCGGGATGCAACTCGTCGGCAGGGAGAAAGGGCGAGCGCTCGCCGGGCTGCAGGGCGAGCTCATACAGCTTCATGCGGTGGTCGAAGTGCGGATCGGGCTGGCGCGGACCCCACGGGGATTGGATTGTGGTTTTGAGCATGCGATCGGAGAGGAAGTAGAGCCACTTGCCGTCAGTGCTCCAGGCGGGGTTTTCGCAGTTGAAGCGGTCGGAGGTGATGGTTTCACTCTTGCCAGTGGAGACGTCGAGAATCTTCACCTGATCGAATTGATTATTGGCTGTTTCAACGTAGGCAAGCCAATGGCTATCCGGCGACCAGGAGAGGTCTTCATAGTCGCCGTTCATGGATTGGCCAATTTGCTTGTTCGCTTTGGTCTTGAAGTTGTAAAGCCAAAGATGCTGGTCTTTGTCGGTATAGGCGATCCACTGGTCATCGGGAGAAGAGGCCGCATCTCCGCGTTGCACATGCGCGTCACTGGTGAGTTGCGTGGGTGCGCCGATGCCGTTTGCGGGAAAATTCCAGAGTTCGGTTTCACCCGTTTTTGTAGAAAGTGCAACGACCTGTTTGCTGCCGGGCAGGAAGATGGCGTCACGATAACGAACGCCGGACTCGGATGCGACGGAAACAATGCGGCCAGGTTCGGCGGGGATGGAAAATACCGCGCCTCGCGCAGTGAAGGCTACGTGGCTGCCATCGGGTGAGATATGCGCAGCAGTGAGATAGTCGAGGGGCTTCTTGACCCAGTGGGGACGCATCTGGTCAAAGTCCGACTGCAGCGTGACCGGAATGACCTGTTCCTGACCGGTATTGAGATCTAGGAGCCAAAGATCGCCAGCGGAGGCGTAGACGATGCGCCCGTTGCTGAGCGCGGCGGATTCGACGTCAAAGATTTTCTGGTGGCTCTCCTGCTTGACGTCGTGGCCCTGTGTGTCCATGGAGTAAATATTCATGACGCCGTCACGATCGGAGATGAAGTAGACGCGTCCTTTCCAGAACATTGGGTCTTTCGAGGTACCGGTGTAGTTGGCGGTGAGAGGCTCGGCTTCTCCTGCGCCGTTGTAGCGCCAGATACTCTCGGCGGTGCCGCCCTTGTAACGCTTGGTGTGGCTGGGCTGCGAGTACCAGCGCGTGAAGAAGAGGGTGTGGCCGTCCGCTGAGTAAGAGGCCTGCGCGGCCTGCGCGAGGGGCAGGAGCTTTTGATCGCCCTTGTTGTCCAGCTCGACAATTTCCGTACCGGGCAAAGTGGAATAGCGCGAAGTGGAGAGGAGGAGTGCGCCATCCGACGTCCAGCCGACGGGCTGCGCGTCACCATCCCAGGTGCGGCGCTGCGGCATTCCGCCGTCAAGAGGCATGGTGTAGACATCGGTGGGGCCTTCGGAGTCGCCGCTGTAGGCAACGGTTTTGCCGTCGGGCGAGATGCGCGCGAAGGCTTCACGGCCCGGGTCGGAGGTGAGGCGGTGCGCTGTACCGCCATTGACACTGATGGTCCAGAGGTCGCCTTCCGATGTGAAGACAATGGTGTCGCCGTGTATATCCGGCGTGGAGTAATAGCCGCGGTGAAGAGCGGGAGTTTGTGCGGTTGCCGGTGCAGGCGACGAGAACGTGAGGCAAATCGCGGCAGCGAACGAGAAAGCCGCCGGGCAGAGAGATTTCCTACTGAAGGCCATTGGGTAGTCTCCAAAATGTGAACGTGCATGGCAGCCGCTCGTTGAGCAGCGGAGGTTGTCTTGCAGTGTGCGGGATTCCCTGACAGTGGAGCCAGAATACTACGGTGCGCAAAGTTTCAAGCCCTTTTGAAACGTTGTTCCGCTATACTTCTGCTGATTTCGTAACAGTGTGACGGAGGGTACGAATGGATCTGCTGATACTCATTCCCGTGGCAATTGTGGGCATTTTTGCGCTCAGTCTGATTCTGGGCAGTTTTTTTACTGTGCGCACGGCAGAGGTTGCCATTATTACGCGCTTTGGCAAGTTTCTAAGTGTTGCCGAGGCGGGGCTGAACTGGAAGATGCCGTATATCGATGCGGTGGCAGGTTTGGTGAGCCTGCGCGTGAACCAGATTACGCTGACGATGGAAACGAAGACGAAGGACAACGTCTTTGTGACGATTCCGATTTCCGTGCAGAACCGTGTGCGCCCGGAGAGGGTGTTTGATGCGTTCTACAAGCTGAGCGATCCAGTGGCGCAGATCAAGTCGTATGTGGAGCAGGTGATTCTGGGCCATGTTCCGGGCATGACGCTGGACGAGGTGTTCGCTTCGCAGTCAAGCATAGCGGCCGCGGTGAAAAAAGAGCTGGACGTGGATATGGCCGCGTTTGGCTATGAAATTGTGAACGTGCTGGTGACCGACATCATCCCGGATACGAAGGTGAAGTCGGCGATGAATGACATTAACGCAGCGCAGCGCGAGCAGGTGGCGGCCACTGCGCGCGGCGAGGCAGATAAGATCCTTGTGGTGAAGAAGGCCGAAGCGGAAGCTGAGAGCAAGGCGCTGCAGGGGCAGGGCATCGCCAACCAGCGCAAGGCAATTATCGAGGGATTGCAGACTTCGATTGAGCAGTTTCAGAAGGTTGTCGATGGCGCATCCGCGAAGGAAGTGATGCAACTGGTGCTTGTGACGCAGTACTTCGACACGCTGAAGTCGATTGGCGAGAGCGACAAGACGAATACACTCTTCCTGAATCACTCGCCGGGGGCTGTGGGTGACATCTCGGACCAGTTGACGAAATCCATGCTGGCCGCAGACAGAGCCGCAGCGAGCTAGGCATGGCCTAGTGCGCCGGCGCTTCCCATGAGCCGGATTTTGCCGAGTTGAAGATGGCTTCAATGACGGCCATGTTTCCGATGGCGTCTTCTATTGTGACGGGCACTTCTGTGCCGTCCAGAATGGCGCGCGAGAAAGCATCACCCTGCAAGGTGTATTGATCACATATAGAGAACTCTTCCGTGCGGCATCCGCTGCCGAAGAGTTCGCCGGTCGCGTCCACTATGATTCGCGTGAGACGATCAGGCGGGGCGTTGAAGGGAATTTCAATTTCAATGCGGCCCGTTGTACCGAAAAATTGCAGACGCTGATAGGGGACCATCTGCGTGCTGCAGGTGAAGATGCATTGACCGCTTCCGAAGTCGAGCATGGCTGAGGTGAGGCGGTCGATCCTCATGGCGGGGTCGCGATCGACAAGGCCGACGACGCGGTCGGGCTGGCAGCCGAAGTAAAAGCGCGCAGCCTGGATGCAGTAGCAACCGATGTCGAGCAGCGCGCCTCCGCCGCACTCGACCTGATTGCGGATATTGGCGGGGTCATTGTTGAAGTAACTGAAGGCGCCCACGATGGTACGGAGTTCTCCGATGGCGCCGGCGGAGATAAGCTCATGTACGCGCAGCCACTGTGGATGGGTGCGCACCATGAAGGCTTCGCCGATTTTCACGCCCGTACGCACGCGCACTGAGAGCAGGGTTTCTGCTTCTGCTACCGTGATGCTGATTGGCTTTTCGCAGAGAACATGCTTGCCGGCTTCGGCGGCTTTGATGGTCCAGGGGACATGAAGCTGATTGGGCAGAGGGTTGTAGATTGCGTCGATTTCAGGATCAGCGAGAAGTTCCTCATACGAACCGTATGCTTTTGCGATGCCAAGCTGGCCAGCGGCTTTCCTGGCCGACTCCAGCGAGCGCGATGCAATGGCCGTGACAGCAGTGCACTCGCCACGCATCATGCCTGGAATGACTTTCTTTAATCCGATGTTGGCGGTGCTCAGAACGCCCCAACGCACTTTGGTTTTCATGCGGCTATCTTAGCCGTTGATCTGCGGGTCATGCACTCAGTGTGCGGCTTGCGGCCCCCATATACGGAATTCGCCGCCGAGATGCATGTAGCTCATGAGGTAAAGCATGCCATCGTAGTAACGGTTGTTTCCACTAGGGACGGGCATGTTCCAGAGCGCGTGAACGAAGCGCTTGGCACGCGCGTGATCGGTTGCAGCGAGGCCGGCAACGGCGTTGGTACCGGCGAGACCCGCGGGATGATCTTCGTGGGTGAGGCCGGGAGTTGCCCCGAGGTCTTTGCCATCGAGCGAGTAGACGGGGCCGTATTTGTCGATGCCCTGTGACTCAAAGAACTGCTGGATGCGGTCGCTGAGTTGGCGTTCGGAAGGAGCCTTGTGCCACCACGCCCAGTCCACGGACCAGTTGCTGGCAGTGCGCCACGCGTCGTAACCGAACTCGCCGGATTGCGGAAAGCGATTTTTGTGCGGCGTGCCGTCAAAGTTGGCGTAGCTGGGGGTGAGGCCGGTTTTTGCATTGGCGGCTTTGGGAAAGAAGGCCCGGCTGGCTTCCGCTACGCGCAGCCAGAATTCGCTGTCCTCCTTCGGTCCCCAGCGCGCCCAGAGTTCGTAAAAGCCAGGAAGGTGGTAAGAGGGATCGGTAAAGGGATCGGGCATGACCTCCGGCACGAAGAGGATCATGGGTGGATCCTTGTGCATCATGGGTCCGACCGTGTGCGGTCCGTACTTGCCGGGTGCAGAAATAATTTGCCGGTGCACCATGGCGTGGAGCAGCTTGTCGGCTTCAGCCTGGTAGTTGTAGATGCCTTTGCCGCCGGGCCAGCGATGGGCGGCAAAGAGCAGCGCCATGGCGAAGTAAGATTCGCCGTCGGGCGCGGCGCCTTCGGAGTTATGCGTGCCGTCTGTTTTGCAAGACCACGCGAAGTACTGATAGCTGGGCGCTTTTGGGTCTGAGATGTACATGTAGGTCTTCGCCCAGTTCCAAATGGCATCGAACTCGGCTTTTTTATCGAGTTGGACTGCAATCATCATGCCGTAGGACATGCCCTCGGTGCGGACATCGTGGTTTGCCCAATCAGTGATGTACATTAAGGGGCCGCGCTCGTTCTTTCCGGCGCTGAATGCGATGGCCTGGGTTTTAGGGTCGCCGTGGAAGAGTTGCTGGAAGGTGGCTTCAATGCGCGCGTGTACTTCGGCGGGCCTGTACCCGGCTTCGACAAACAGATTGGGATAAACGCCGGTTTTGTATGCGCCGTTGCCGTTGTCGAACCTGGGAGGAGCGGCAAGTGCCGGAATGGAGGCCAGAGCAAGGAGTCCGGCTGCGGTGGCAAGAGAAAGAAGTGAGCGCATGAAGAGCCTCTCAAGTGAAGCGATTTACTGTGCGCTCAGCAGTATCTCGCGGCATGCATGCATTGGGCAATGCCGAGAAGAACTATCCGCCGTGAGACATTGCCGCACCTGGGCTAGTTTTTGGAGTGTCGATGAAAAAGATGGGCGGAAATATCTGGCCAGAATTCGCGGAATGTATTGGAAGCGGCGTCGCGCAAGATTGAGTAACCGTACTTTTCGGCAACTTCACTTGCGGAGGTATCCGAGCTTGGGTAGTAGCTGATGGAGATACCCTCGGCGATGCCTCTGCCCAGGACCTCGGATGTGTTGAAAGTATTGCGACCGTGGTAATTGGGTGTGACGAAGACCCGGCTGGATGAGTAAACGGCTCGACTGAAGATGCTGCCTTCACCCTTTGCAAAGTAGCGCTCGTCTTCATGAAAGACCGTGGGGAGAATGAAGAGGACCCAATAGTTTCCGTCTGCCTTATCGACGAAACCACGCCAGGAATATCCCCAGAAGCCGGGTACACCTTTGCCCAGTGAGGGATGAGAGTCGTTGCCTTCGGCAATTAAGGACGTGATGCCGACGAAGACATAGGAGGAGTAGTCGAAGGAGTTCTGCGTCGCAATCTTGAAGGCTTCCTTCGGTGTTGGAGGCGGAGGAGTGGTGCCCGCACTGACGGCGCGGTAATTGGGCATGATTCCAAGGATTCGCTTGGGCTCCTTTGGCGGCTTTGATTTGGTCTGCGAACTATCTGCTGAAGTCTGTTGCGGTGTGGGAGCATCCGGTAATAGCGTGACGCTTCCCGATGAGGCAAGCAACATGGCCGCATTGCGTCCGGGGTTAACGTGCGCTTGTGCGTTGACTGCGCAGGGGGCTGCGAAGACTACCAGGGCAAGGAAGTAGCGAAAGGTGGGTTGCATGTGTGATGAAAAGAAAGTGCGGGGTTCCTTCTGTATTTACTTGCGACGAGCTTGGCAGCTTGCCTGAACGCTCAAAGGCACGCATACATCGAGAGTAAATCATTCTTAGAATTGCCGTTGTTACATGTCTTGCCTTTTGGCACTTGGCGTGAGCCTGCGCAGAACGAACTCCTGCACCATGGTGCTGACCACGCGTTCACCTGTTTCCAGGGCGAACGAAGTGAAGACAAACGAGAGTCCTCGGTTGGAGGGCGGGTAATAGACGTTCGATATCGCGCTGGAGATCAAATCGCCGCCGAGGCTGGAATAGTTGAACTGGCTTTTGCCGTTGTCTCCCTTGCAGATGAAGGGCGCTGTCATGGCGTGCAGCATGCGCGAACGTTTGGTGCCTGTGCCCTGGAAGTAGTAGCGTGGGTCCTGGTGGAGCAGTGAAGGCAGGATTGCCCCGCCAATAAAGAGGTCGATCACTCCGTCGCCGTAAGCAGCGCCGTAGCGCTCTGCATAGCCAATAGATCCCTGAGGATAGTTTGGCGTGTCGCCGGCCTGATTCATGCCAGCAAGCGCACCCGCGCCGATGAAGGTGATAGGGTCGGTGGCCGCTCTGAAGGCAAGCTTGAATTTGAGTTTTGAGCTGAGCGGCACGGGGTTTTTGTCATAGACAACATAGAAATTGGGGATGAATCCCATGATGCGCTGCTGCTCTTCCACTTGTACTTGTTCCACGGCGATTTCAGCAGGCGTGGCGGAAGTGACAGTTACGGAGGTCTCGCCTCCGGCGATGGCGAGTCCCTCTTCCTTGAGGATGTAGTACTGGCCGGGGTTGAGCACGATGGGCTCAGAGGTCCAGGGCACGAAACCGTCCGCGTTGATTGCAATGCGATAGGCGATGCCGGATTTGAGGGAGGGAAAGGAATAGCCGCCGTTGGCATCGGCCGTGACAGTTTGGTGCGTGCCATAGAGGTCGGTGAGAACCACGGTTGCATTGGGAACGAGGTCGCCGCTCTTGTCGGTAACAGTGCCGCTGATGGTTGCCGGCGATTGCGACGGCTGGTTCTGCGCGGCTTGCGGCAGGGCAATTTCCGTTACAGTCGTCGCAGGCGTACCTGCATCTTGTGCGGCGACATTCTGGGGAAGGGCCAATAAACCCGACACGCACGCCAGGGCGATGGGGAAGGTTCTTCGAATCAGCTGCATCCACTCTCCGGTTGTCTAAAGTCGACGTGAACAAACCAGGCAATCGGATAAACGCGGATACGGCTGAGGAGTTGCTCAGACCTGCGTCTTCCGTATGTGCGGCAAACTAATAAGGGAATTGCCGTACGTGATCATTGGACGACGAAAAGAGGCCTGAGGAACCATAAATTCTTTGCGGAGGTAACTTAAGAGTTGTGTGCAGTCAGGGATTGGATCTATTCCGCAAAGCGGAACGGCTCCCCGGTTGAGGCCGGGGAGCCGCTGGTTGAATGAGCAAGCCGAATCAGGCGGTTATGGTTTTGGTCGGCTTGTGACCGACAAAGCCGTAGTAAGTGATGAAGAGATAACAGATTGCAGGGATGATGAAAGCATGCTGGATGCTGGTATAGTCCGCCAGCTTCCCAATCAGATAGGGCACAATCGCTCCACCCACAACAGCAGTCATGATTAGACCGGATCCCTTGCTGGTCATCGGGCCCAGACCGGCGATACCCAACGCGAAGATGTTTGGGAACATGATGGAGTTGAAAAATCCGCAAAGCACGATGGCCCAGATGGCGACAGTGCCGGTGGTGAACATGGAGAGTAGTACGAAGAATGTTGCCGCTACGCCAAAGACACCCAACAACTTGCCGGCTCTCACCTTGGTGAGCATCCACGAGCCAAGCAAACGGCCGATGAGAGCGCCACCCCAATAGAAAGAGACGAGGTAGGAAGCCGTCTTTAGGCTGTCGGCTCCCTGGCTTTTGAAGTAGTTCACAGCAATGGATGCGAGGCCGACTTCAACACCGACATACAGGAAGATGCCCAATGCGCCAAGGACTGTGTGCCGATAGCTCCAGATGTTGCGGCTGAGCATAGGGTCGCCTTCTTTGGCGGGGCGGAAGTCCTGCGTTGTCTCGATGTGAGGCAGGTGCAGAAACATCACTATGATTCCGAGAATCAACAGGCCGCCGGCAATCGCAATATAAGGAAGGCGCACCGTGTTGGCAATCTGGGCCTTGGTCTCAGTGGATGCCGGGTCGGTGAGGATGTAAGCGCCGGCAATCAGAGGAGCAATGGTACCGCCGAGGGAATTGAGCGCCTGAGCAAGTGTGAGGCGGACTGGCGCGCTGTGTTCGGGACCAAGAATCGCCACGTAGGGATTGGCGGCGGTTTGCAGCGCTGTGACGCCCGCGCCGACGATGAACACCGCGGTGAGAAAGAGCGGGAAGCTGACCATTTTTGCGGCGGGCACAAACAGGAGACAGCCGACGACCTGAATAAAGAGCGAGACGACCATCGTCTGCTTGTAACCGATGAGTTCTATCAGCTTGGAAGACGGTGAGGAGAACACGAAATAGGCCAGGAAGAAGGCCGACTCGGCCAACATGGCCCACGCATAGGGCAGGTTAAAGATCGACCGCAGGTGCGGGACCAATGCCATGTTCAGGTTGGTGATGAATCCGAAGATGAAGAACAAGATCGCGACGGTGATGAAGGGTCCGAGGAAGCTCGGCGCGGATTGTCCGGCTGGCGGTGTGGATCGAGTGGACATTTGAAGTACTCTCCGTACTGCTCTAAAGACTGCGGCCCGGTTATGGCCAGTTCGGCGCGTCCATGAACAAGACGCGCAATTATCTTGAGGCGTTTCTCGACGTGTGCGGCTAGTGTCGAATACCGGCAAACCCGGTGAAGGCTGCACACAACACTATACGGAAAACGGTGCGTATGGGAAGTGGCCGTTCATACTTCGTCCTGCGGCCAAAACGATTGAGCAGGCCAGTTTCGGGTGGAAATAACGAGCGATTCGCATCCATTACCGATGTTTGCGGAGTTGCTTTCGTGTCACGGTGCGGTAAGAAATTGGGCCGGCTGAGGTTTTACGTTATTCTGCATTCAATCAACAGGAGTCAAATGTGCCCATGGCCGTGGTGAACGGTGCCAAGCTGAAAAAGATACTTGCAGCGCTCGAAGGCAACTGGCAAGCGGAGATGGAGGGGTACCACACCTACCAGACGCTTGCAGATCGCGATACGGACCCCGTGCGCCCACACGTGTTGCGGCATTTGGCTCAGGCAGAGCTGGAGCATGCGGCTCTTTGGGCGAGCCGAATTAAGGAACTGGGCGGTCCCGAGCCTGAGTACAAGGGGTCGCCGGGCGGTGAGGCAGATTCACTGGCTAACAAGGCGGGCGGAGTACGCATGGCGCTGCGGCGGCTGGAGATCGAAGAGAGCCGCCATATCGCCAATTATGGCCTGCAACTGAAGGAACTGGGCGACGAAGGCTCCATCGCCATTCTCGAGCATGTGATCGAGGACGAAAAGGAGCATCATCGCGAGCTCGGGTCATTGCTGCGCGGACACTATCAGGCGCCGGCAGGTGCTCCCAAAGTGGACCCCAGGGCGGTTTTGGATGAGTTGCTGGCCAAGCGGGATAACGGACGCAAGCAGGCCGGCTCCTGGATAGGCGACGCAATTTACGGCGTGAATGATGGACTGGGTGCGATCTTCGGCATCGTATCTGGCGTTTCCGGCGCAACGGCGGGCGATTCAAAGTATGTATTGCTGGCTGGAATCACGGGAATGATTGCCTCGGCGCTGTCGATGGGGTCAGGCGCATATCTGGCGGCCAAGAGCGAGCGCGAGATTTACGACGCGGAAGTGGCGCGCGAGAAGGAAGCCATTGAGCTGAATCAACCTGAGGCGCGCGAATTGCTTTCTCTCTACTACCAGGTGAAGGGATTGCCGGAGGAAGATGCCGAGCGCGTGGTAGATCACATTGCGCGCGATCCGCAGCAGTTGCTGAAGGCGCTGGCCTCAGAGCGTCTCGGCGCGAGCGAAGAGGCACTTTCAAAACCAATTGTTTCGGCGGTTTCCGGAGCGCTATCAACGGCGATAGGCGCCATCATTCCGGTTATTCCGTTCTTCTTTCTTCAGGGAATTCCAGCGGTGATTGCGGCGGCTATTGTTTCGTTGGTAGCGCACTTTGCGGTTGGCGCGGCCAAGTCGCTTATTACGGTACGGTCCTGGTGGTCGTCTGGACTGGAAATGACGATTGTCGGCGCAGTGGAAGGCATTGTGACGTATGGGCTTGGCATACTGATCGGCAAGGGCGGCATTTAGGGCATCAGCCGGAAGCGGTGATTGCGTGGGCGGTTTTATTCCACTGGGAGATGTTTCGCGGCGGCATCGACGGTCTTCATTCGTCACTCTTCTACTTATTGCTGCCAATGCGGTTGTGTTTTTCGAGGAACTGACGGGCGGGGACCGTTTCCTCATGCACTGGGCGGCGATACCGATGTTCATTACGCACGGCCGCCACACTATCACGTTGTTGACCGCGATGTTTCTGCATGCCGGCTGGCTGCACATCATCGGCAACATGGTTTACCTGTGGGCATTTGGACCGGAGATGGAAGATGCTATGGGGTCGCCGTCATTTCTGCTTTTTTATCTGCTTGGCGGGCTTGTGGCGATGATGGCGCAGGTGGCGGCCACGCCGTTTTCGAGGATTCCAGTTATTGGGGCGAGCGGGGCAATCGCGGCTGTCATGGGCGCGTTCATCGTTACCTTTCCGCGTGACCGCATTCGCACAGTTCTTTTCCTGCTCATTTTTATTCGAGTCACGTATATTCCCGCAGTGTTCGTGATTGGCTTCTGGTTTCTGCTTCAGATTTTCAATCTGGGCGCAGTGACCTCCAGACACTCTGGCGGTGTTGCTTATCTGGCGCATGTGGCGGGGTTTGTTTTCGGTCTGGCCTCTGCGAGGCTCTTTGTGAAAAAGGATCCACCAATGCCGGCCTACTGGAACTGAGGCGAGTTGCATGGTCAGAGAATCTGGTGTGGTGCAACTCCTTATAAATGGCTGGTAGGATGCGCTTATGGGGCGTCATTGCATGGCTTTTGAGAAACGAATCGGGTTGGGGTTGTCGGCGTTCGGAGTGTTGTTAGTTTGCGGTGCCACGTGGTGTTCAGGGCAGGCAGCGGATACGGGTGCTGCTGGCAAGATCGATGCCACACACATCGAGCAGGTTTTGCGAGGACTGAATCGCGCGCACGGCTTGGGTCAGGTGGCAGTTTCTCCTGATGGAAAGCAATTGGCCTGGGTTCAGGGGGGACGGCGCGGCGGAGAGGTTGAAGTAGCCCCGTTGATGGATCTGTCGAAAGCCTCCCATGTGACGGTGGCTGGCGCAGGCGCCGAGTCCTGCACCGAAGGCGACCTGTCCTGGGCGCCGGACTCGAAGAAGCTGGCCTTTCTTTCCAATTGCGGCAGCGAGGTAGATCAGGACAATGTGTATCTTTCGACTTTGGACGGCAAGGCTGCAAAGCAGCTTACCGCGCTGAAGGGGTACGTGCATGAGTTGGCCTTTTCGCCTGATGGGAGCAAATTGGCCTTCCTTTACGTGGAAGGCGCCACGCGGCCTGCAGGTGCGCTTGCTGCAATGAAGCCGTGGTCCGGCGTTATCGGCGAGGACGGAGTGGAGATTCAGCGAGTGGCCGTGGCTGCGGCAGATGCGACCACCCCCGCTGCACCGGAGCAAGTGACGCCGGCGGATCTGCACGTGTACGAGTTTGACTGGGCTCCGGATTCCAAGCGACTTGCGTATATAGCCGCGGCTCCTCCGGGAGAAAATAATTGGTGGGTGGCCAAGCTCTACACGGAGGAACTAGGTGGCGCAGCGAAAGCGATTTTGGCGCCCGCGGATGTTACGGGCGCCCTGCACGGGCTCCAGATTGCGGTGCCGCGTTGGTCGTCTGATGGGAAATACATCGCGTTCATTGGCGGACTGATGAGCGACCAGGGTTCGACGGGCGGCGATGTATGGGTAATTTCTGCCAACGGCGGGGCACCGCGCAACCTGACCGAGGGGCGGACTTCAACTTCGTCGTGGCTTGTGTGGGATGGCGATCACAAGATGTTCGTGGACGGGTTGGCTGGCGGCGAAAGTCAGCTTGTGCCGATGACAATTGACGGTGACCCGGCCGGCAACGGCAGGGTGAGCTTTGACGGTCCAGTGTTTTCAATTCCGGGTACGGTTGGCGACGGACGGTTTCACATGAGCCTTTCCTCCACCGCCAATCGCGACATGTTTGTGTTCTCCGCCAGCAGTTTCGCCAATCCACCGGAGATTTATGCGGCGCACTCGGGAAGGCCTTTAGTGGCGGGTTTCAAAGGAGTGGATCAACTGACCCACTTGAACGACGGTTTGGAACCGGAGTGGGGCAAGGCTGAATCGCTTACCTGGAACAATGGACCCTTCCAAGTGCAGGGCTGGCTGCTACTCCCGAAGGATTATGAGGAAGGGAAGAAGTATCCTCTGATTGTGGAGGTGCATGGCGGGCCAGCGGCGGCCGTGATGGCGCGCTGGGGCGGTGGCGGTGGCTTGTCGGCAACGGCGTTTTCCGCCCTTGGATACTTCGTCTTGATGGCAAACCCGCGAGGAAGTTTCGGACAGGGTGAGGCGTTTACTCAGGCGAACCGGAAAGACTTTGGCTATGGCGATCTGAAGGATATTCTCGCCGGGCTTGATCTGGTAGAGAAGAAGTATCCGGTGGACCCCGACCGGGTTGGAATTACCGGCTGGAGTTACGGCGGCTTCATGTCGATGTTCGCCGTGACACAGACGCATCGATTCCATGCGTCTGTTGCCGGAGCCGGACTTTCGGACTGGTTGAGCTATTACGGCGAAAACTCCATTGACCAGTGGATGATTCCGTACTTTGGGTCAAGTGTTTACGATGATCCGGCGGTGTATGCAAAGAGCTCTGCCATCAACTTCATCAAACAGGTAAAAACGCCTACACTCGTGGTGGTAGGTGACCGGGACGGCGAGTGTCCGGCCCCGCAGTCTTTCGAGTTCTGGCACGCACTGCGCGACCTTGGAGTCCCGACCCGGCTGGTGGTTTATCCCAACGAAGGACATGGATTTGTTAATCCGGCCCATCGGACCGATGTGATGGTCCGGGCATTGGAGTGGTTTGCCAAGTACATGCCGGCGAAAGAATAGGTGTAAGGGCCCGGGAAATGCTCGCAAAAAACGGCGCCGGGAGTCTATTGGTAGCAGGGTGTTGGGTCATGGGACTTTGGGAGCTCGGTACGGCCTTGCCTGTTACACTTTTTACTGGACTCAACAATGAGGTTTCGCTGACCGGCCGGAAGGCGGGAAGGTGCGCCTGGGGCTGACAACCGTGTTTGCGCGCTGCCAATAGCAGCGCGGCAGGGCGTTCATCAAGCCATTACAGTTTAAGTGGAGAAGAAGGACCGTTTCGCCGGAGCGAAGGCGGGGCGGGGAGGATGCATGCGGCGGTATTTGACGCTTGTTTTACTGGTATGCACTGCGGTTCCAGCCGGGATATCGATCACCGGCTGCATACGTAATCCGTCAGCGAACTATTGCAATGGTTCCGGATATGGTGCCAAGATCACCGACATTTACTCGATCGATCTTGAGCCCAAAACGACTGGTATTTCGATAGCCTTTGGGCAAACCAAACAGATTTCCGCGCCTACAGCGAAGACTTGCAAGGGTGCGAGTGCGAGTGTGCGCACTTACACCTATGGCACCACGAACAATCAGCTCGTAGACATCTCGCCGAGTGGCAGCATTTGTGCGGGAACCTGGAACCGGAACTCCGGTGGCGGTATTGCTGATTACACCATCTGTAACCCGCCGGATCCGACGCCCAATACGGGTGGGCTGCCCTATTCGACCGCTTACATCACCGCTGCGGCTGGATCGGTGGTTTCGAACCCGGTCGAGGTGTACGTGCACGCGCAGGTAAGTTCAGTGGCATTGGCACTAACCAGTACGACTGCAAATGGCTGCTATTCCCAGGGAGCGATTGCGCAGCTTGATGCAGAAGCGTGCTACACGAGCGGCAACAATCAATACGAGTTGTGTGCTCCGTCATCTTTACTGCCGGCCAATTACTCGTGCAAAAACGGCCTTGCTCCGGGAGTGACTTCAGTCCCAAGTTGCACAGATGCCGTTGGCACATTGACCTATAACGTGGCAACAGGATCGGTTGCGACGATTAACAGTGAGACAAATCAAATTACCGCGCAGCTTCCAGGTACTACCGCTATCACTGCGTCCGTAGCTGGTTCGGGGTCGTCTGCCGGGTTCTTCTCCACCTGTCCGCCCAAGGCTATTTCAGTGACACTCAATGGCGCTACCGCGGGTACTGTGACGAAAGGTGTGCAGCAAAATCTGAACACGACCGTGACCGATACAAATGGCAACACGATCACGGGACTGAATCTTCAATATCAGTCAACGAACCCACAGGAGATTCTTGCAGGTGCTTCGGGTGGAATTACCGCTTCCTATCCGGGAGCAGCGTCTGTTTATGCCATTTGCCAGCCGGGTACCTGCAATCCCGCACCCATCAATCAGGTGGGTCTGAACGGGACAGGGTTATCCATTTCGAGTAATCCAGTTCAAATAACGTCTCCTGGTACAGCCAGCTCTTATGTGTGGTACGCGGCGCCAGGAAAATCGCGCTACTTTGTGCCAGTGCAACTAATTACGGGAACCGTCGGATCCACGGTGCGAATGCCCTACGTTCCCAACTCGATGGTTATGGATTTGACGGGGAACAACCTCTTCTTTGGATCGGAACACGAGCTGATGATCTATTCAACGGCGAGCAACGCGCTCTCCAAGGAAGATCCATCGGTCCCGGGCGTCGTTCTGGCGGCTGCGCCGGATGGCAAGCAAATCCTGATCAATGATCAGACCCGAGGTCTTTTCTATCTGTACAACACTTCCGGATCGGTTGCTGGGACGTTCGGCGGGCTGGGTGTCGCAGCCCAATGGACACCGGATTCGCAGACGCTTTATGTGGTAGACAGTGCGTCAGCCGGAGCTGGACACACCAACACCCTCTATGTGTACAACTTGAATACGGGCTGGACGCAGAGCAGTCTGAACTCCTCCGGAGGCGCCACGAATCTGGCTGTGATGGTTCCTGGCGTTGGGGCTTATCTCAGTGGTAACCCCACAGTTGCGCATACCTGGTGCCCATCAGGGACGGCAGGCAACTACGCGTCACTGCAGTTCTACCCCCAGGGCGATTCGGTGCCTGTCCAAACGGATGTACTGGCTGCCACCACAGATGGTCAGCACATTCTGGGTGCGACGCTTGCCGGCGGTGGAATAACCCTGAGCGATATCGGAGTGACGATTCCAACGACGACAACAACGTCGTCAGCTGGCCAAAGCATTCAGGTTCCCGCGGCATGTCCGTACAGCGGTAATACACTGCAGCCTCTGACCGTGGCCCACACATTGAACGAGTTGCCACTGGCCGGAGTCAATGCTACGGCAGTGGATCAGGTGGTGGCGTCGCCGGCATCCGATCTGGCGTTTGTGACCTACACGGGGAATACCCCGGGTGCGACATTGCCGTATTACGTTCCAGGTTCCAATGGTTCGGCGGGAACTCTGAACTACATAACGTTGAATGGCAGCTCGCAGATTACGGCTCCAGTTGCAGGAGCGTTCAGCCCAGACGACACGATCTTTTTCGTGTCCACATCGGGTGACAATGCGATTCACTACATCGACGTGAAAACACTGACCGATACCCAGCAAATCAGTCCGAATCTGCCTGCTTGTACGCCTGTTACGGATCAGGGTTGCACATTGACCGCTCCTCAGAGCGCGCCGGTGCCGGCTACCGTAATTGAGGTCAAGCCTCGGTCGACAACGTAATTTGAGAGACAGGGCGATATCAGGGCCGGCTCAATGCCGGCCCTTTGTCTTGTCGTTCGGAAGTGACCCTGCACGATAAAATCAAAGTGATGATCAAGAGCATTTCCTTCCTTCGCCCAACGCGTACATCAGATGCGTATGCGCGCCTGTCAAGCTTCTTTGCTGCGCTGGGCTTTCCCCCAGGGAAAGGCTGGAATGAGCCTGATAGTCGAGGTGCGGTATTCACCGCACCATTTGCTCAAATTGAATTCGTTGACGGAAATTTCCCTGATACAGCTGATGTGCTGATTGAAGTCACCGATTTGGATGCTGTCTATCAGGCTGCCGAACGCTGGCTTAAATCCAATGCAGGTGACGAAGCAGTTCTGCGCTTATTCGCAATCAGAGAAACCAATTGGAAATCGCGTATTTTTGAAGTGGAACCTGAGCCTGGATTCCGGTTTAGTTTCTGGGCCTGGACCGATCCGCTGAAAGGCAAGCCACACGCTGTTGAGGGCGATCTGTCGGCGGAGGGAATGAAATTTGCGATTGTGGTGGCGCGCTGGAATGCGGTCATTACGGATCGGTTGCTGGAAGGGGCATTGGATGCTCTAATTCGCAGCGGAGCCAAGCGTGAATCGATCGAAGTTGCGCGAGTACCCGGGGCGTGGGAAATTCCTGCTGCGGCGCGTACGATTGCCGACGCAGGCGAGGTGGATGCAATTGTGACTCTGGGTTGTTTGTTGCGAGGTGACACGGCGCACTACGAAGCGATCTACAACGAGGTTTCCCGGGGCATCGGACAGAGCCAGCAGGAGACAGGAATCCCGCATGCGTTTGGAGTGCTCACGTGCGAAACGCTTGAACAGGCATTGAATCGTGCGGGCATTAAGGCAGGAAACAAGGGATTTGAGGCGGCCGTGGCAGCAATTGAGATGGTAAGTCTGAATCGGAAATTGACGAAGGGCGGAGCTGCTTGACCGCGGGTACACGGCGAAAAGGCCGTGAGCTGGCAATGCAGATGCTTTTCCAGATGGAGATGGGCAAGCAGACACCGGATGAGGTGCTGAAAACCTTCTGGCAGGCGGCGGATAAGACGGATGCAGAAACGCGCGGCTTTGCGGACGATTTGTTTCGCGTTGCGATTGCAAACCAGGAAAAGATTGACAATCTGATCACTGCGCACTCGAAGCACTGGCGGTTGGAGCGCATGGCGGCAGTGGACCGAAACCTGCTTCGGATGTCCGTGGGCGAGATGCTTGGTTATCGCGGCACCCCGTTTCCGGTGGTAATCAATGAAGCGCTCGAAATAGCCCGCCGTTATTCCGCACCAGAGTCTACACAGTTCCTGAATGGAATGCTGGACGCAGTGGCAAAGGAAATTCTCGACAGCCGAGGCTGACCGATCCTGTAATTTGTTTCCACCGATGCCAAGTGCAGGTCGCGGGCTGCGTATCAATCTGTCCGCTGAGGCGTATCCTAAAAGGGGGTATCGGCAAGCCGATATCCCCTTGGCAACGGATTAGGTGTTCCAGGCGTCCAACTGCTTAGAGAAGACTAGCCAGAGCAACACCGATAACATTTTGGAATACGGCAAGCCTTTGCTTTTCCTCGGGCTGCTATTTGCGGCGTCCGGATGAATCTGGTAGGCTCAGGCTTTCTTGGGACTCATGGAAAGGAGAATGAACGTCATGGCGGAAGACAGCAAAGTTCAAGGATTGGCGTGGTTTCTTGCAGGTTTGGGAGTAGGTGCATTAGTGGGAATTCTGTATGCTCCGAAGAGTGGCCGCGAAACCCGCGAAGACATCGCGCAGGGCGCCCGTGAAGGCAGTGAGTATCTCCGATCGAAGTCTCGTCAGGCGGCTGAGCGCATGGGCCAGTATGTGGATAAGGGCAAGGAACAATTTGGCGAGTACGTAGATCGCGGTAAAGACGTAGTTGAGCGCGGCCGCGCGCAGTGGGAAGAGTTTGTTGAGCGCGGCAAGAACCTGGTGAGCGACCAGTCCACTCGCGTCTCATCTGCTGTTGAGGCGGGCCGCGAAGCGTACCGCTCAACCGTGGCGACCGAAGAAGCGCCCGCAGAGTAGGTTCATTTTCTGCGCGTCACATCAACAGGGGCTTTCCCGGCTTCGCACTGGAGAGCCTGCGCGCAGCATATGGCAGCCAAATCTTGATTCTTCTCCCATGGCCGAAGAGACTATTCGTTACCGAAATGCTTTTAATATGGTCAGGTAGTCTCTTCACTTCGGAATGAACTGGACGAGTACGTGAAAAACGAAATTCTAATGATGTTTTTTGTGGGCTTGACGGGGTTTGCGGTCCTGCTGCAATCAGTGGTGCTTTTTGCCCTCTACCTTACTATCCGCAAGACTTCAAAAGCGGTTCAGGATGAAGTAGCTGAGTTGCGCTCAGTCGTCGTTCCAGTCATGAATGAGTCGCGAGCGTTCCTGAAGAATGTTGCGCCAAAGATTGAAGCCGCGGCCAAAGATTTGGCCGAATTGACAGATAGCCTGTACGCACAGACGGAAGACCTGGAAAAAACAACGGCGGATTTGCTGGAACGCCTACGCAGACACTCTGCTCGCGTGGATGTGATTCTTGGTAGAGTTTTGGATGGCGTGGATCAGGCTGGAGCCATGGTTGTGCAAACCGTAGGCAAGCCTGTTCGCCAGGCCCAAGGTTTACTGGCCTCTGCCAGGGCATTCCTTGGAGTGATGCGCTCGGGAGTCCCCGCGCAGGCGGAAACGCATGTCTCCTCAGATCGAGATATGTTCGTCTAACTCCCTAGTTTGAATCCGGAGCGATCTATGCGCATCGCAGCTATTGTGGCAGCTGCATTTCTTGCTGCAAGTACCATTGTGAGTGGTCAGGAACAAAGCACTCCAAAACAGGCAGTGCTGGCGCTTTCCAAGCAGGACCATACACTTTCCATCATCGACCCGACCAGCATGAGAATTGTGGCGACTGTTTCAGTCGGAGACGACCCTCATGAAGTTGCCGCGTCCACTGACGGAAGCACAGCCTATGTGTCGAATTATGGCTTTGGCCGGTTTCACACCCTTGCGGTGATTGACCTTGTCAAACAGAAGCAATTGCCATTCATCGATCTTGGTGCGTTGGAAGGACCGCATGGGCTGGACTTTGCGGATGGCAAGGTTTGGTTCACGGCTGAAGTGGCGAAGGCGATTGGAAGCTACAATCCAGCAACGAAGAAGATTGACTGGATCATGGGCACAGGTCAGAACCGCACGCATATGATCTATGTTTTTCCCGGCGCAAAGCGCATTCTTACCACGAATGTGAATTCAGCGACTGTAACCATCCTCGATAAGATGGATCACTCCGCAGGTTTGGCACCAGGGCCTCCACCGGGAATGCAGCCGGGAGGCGGCCCGCCTCCTGGTATGCGGATGGGCCCGCCACCCGGGCCTCCAGAGGGCGATTGGGAAGAGACAGTAATTCCAGTTGGCCACGGTTCCGAGGGGTTTGATGTTTCGCCTGATGGAAAGGAAGCCTGGATTGCCAACGCGCAGGACGGGACAATCTCAGTGATTGATCTGGCGGCGAAGAAGGTTGTGACGACGCTGCATGTGGATGTCCCCGGAGCGAACCGGCTGAAGTTCACGCCGGACGGAAAGTATGTGTTGGTTTCACCAGGTAAGGCGCTTGTGGTACTCGATGCCGCAACGCGCAAGGTGGTGCATCGCCTCAGCGATATTCATGCATCAGGCGGAATTCTCATGCGGCCTGACGGAAGCAGAGCATATGTTGCCTGTGGGCATGATGGCTATGTTGCCGCTGTAGATTTGAAAACCTGGAAGATGGTGGGCAAGGTGGCAATTGCCGGTCCGGATGGATTGGCATGGGCTGATCGTAAGTAAGAAAATCGCACTTGCAACAGTAAGGGCCGGGAGAGTTTCCTCCCGGCCCTTACTGTTGCAGACTTGGTTTGATTATTCCTCGTGCAACTCCATCACCTGAATCGTGTAGGGCGGAAGTGTATGCGCGAAGTGAGAACTAACGCCATCGATGGCGGTGTTCACCGGTACCAGATTGCTTGAATCGCTGATGGAATTTGTCTCCTCGGGATTGTGAGCACTCAGCGTCACCAAATTGGCGGTCGATGAGAGCGATATTCCATCGAGATTTAGATCAACCGTCTTGGGATCCGATGAAGCATTTACCAGTTTCAAGTAAATAGTCTTCTTTGCCTTACTGGCGGTTACCGAATAGAAGAACTTGGCTCCGGCGTTGTCCACATTCGAGGTAAGTACGTGATCACCTAGATGTGAGGCAAACATCACCTGCGCATAATAGGCCGGAGAGCCATAGCTCTTCATCGCGTTGTAGCCGATCAGATCAGTCTCCCACTGCATGCCTCCGGGATCGACATTGACGAGCAACGGCGCGTAGCAGGACATGACGACAATGTCGCTGTTGCGTTCCAGGCCTGTCATCCACGCCGCATCTCCGAGAGCGGCGCCGAAGTTCGGTGTTGGTGCACCTTCGCGTGTTGCCCACTCCCCGACAAAGATCTTCGGGCCATTGCGGTCAGTTTTGTCGTAATGGTCCGCGTCCTGGAAGTTTTTGGTCGCACGCACGTAGAAGTGATCATCGATCACGTCGGGCTTCATGTTCTTTATCGGCGCGGTTGCAATCAGCTGAAGGTCTGGATACTTTGCCTTGATGGCCTTGTAGAACTGCGCATACCGGCCATCGTAACTACCGGACTTGTCAAAGAAGTCTTCATTGCCGATTTCAACATAAGTCAACTTGAACGGTTTGGGGTGGCCGTTTTTAGCGCGTACCGCTCCCCATTTTGTGTTCGTTGAACCGGTAACGTACTCGATTTCATCGAGCGCGTCCTGTACATATGGCTCAAGCTTTGGGCCCGGATCGACATGCTCCTGCTGCATGGAGTAGCCGGCGTAAACGGCGAGTACTGGCTCCATATGCAGGTCTTCGCACCACTCCAGGAACTCCAGCAGACCCATGCCGTCGGAGGAGCGGTATCCCCAGGGGCTGGGATGTGTGGGACGGTCGACGAGCTGTCCGATTGTCTTCTTCCATTCAAACCGCTCATCGATATGGTTGCCTTCCAGATAGTTGCCGCCAGGAAAGCGCAGGAACTGTGGATGCATCGCAGCCATCTTCTCCATCAGGTCGATGCGATTGCCGTTGAGGCGGTCATGGTAGGTGGGTGGAAAGAGAGAGACCAGTTGTAGCCACAGCGTTCCGGAATGGCCCACGGTAAGGAGCAGATGATTGGTGGACGATGGTTCGATGTCTCCCGTGTTCAGGGTGAAGGTGTACCTCTTCCATTCCTTGGTGAGGGCAGGAGTGGTGGCCGTCGCAACATCATTTCCCGTATTGTCATTGACCAAGCTGATTGTGACCGGTCCGAGGTCATCTGCACTTGCCTTTGCGTACAGCGAACCCGTGTACTCGGTATGCGGCCGTAGCGCCATACCCCACCAGCCGGTATTCAGCACGCCAGCAGTGCTGTGCAGGCCTGCCTTTGCAACGTCAAGCCGCAGGCTGTGCGGAAGCGCGGTGCTAGGGCCGGTCGTCTTGTCGGCTTCCATTTTGGCGGAGGCGTCGCCGTGCTCAACCAGGTACCAATACTTCTGTCCTTCCCAGGTGGTCTCAAAGGTGCGGTTACGCACCATTTCGGCATAGAGGCCGCCATCATAGGAGTAGTTGATTTCCTCTGTCATAAGGCCGTAGAGAGTAGGACTCACAGCATGCGCAGGCTTGTCTGCATGAATGGTGAGGACAGCAGGCAGCTGCGCGGTAGCGGCGACAGATGAAAGAAGGATGGCAGCGAGCGCGCCTCCGGCAAACGTTTTCCCAAACATCGATATCACTCCTGAATCAAGATGCGGGGTCAGTATATCGCAGGGAACTTTGCGGTAATTGCTTTAGCGAATCCAGCCACCGCCAACGACCTCGTCGCCGTTGTAGAAGACGGCTGACTGCCCGGGCGTGACAGCACGCTGTGGCTCGTCGAAGGTTGCGACTACGGAGTTTTCAGGGTCAGCCGGATCGGGCTCAAGCGTAGCCCACGCAGGCTCATGCCGGTGGCGAATCTTGATCTGCACGCGCATGGGGCCCGCCAGCGCGGGGATGCTGATCCAGTTCAGGCGCGATGCGCGCAGGTGGCGCGTGGCAAGCTCTTCGTCTGCACCGACGGTTACGCGATTGCTGGCAGGGGCAATTTGCAGAACGTAGAGCGGAGTCGGAGACGAGACGCGCAATCCCTTTCGCTGGCCCACCGTGAAGCCCGTAATACCCTCGTGCCGACCGATTACGTTGCCGTCTGATGCGACGAGTTCGCCGGCGGAGTCTGGCATCTTTTCGCCCTGCTCTTCCAGATAGGCGGTGAGGAACTGCTTGTAGTCGCCACCGGGAATAAAGCAGATTTCCTGTGAGTCAGGCTTCTCTGCCAACGCCAGTCCGCGATCACGCGCGGCATCGCGTACCTCAGGCTTGGTGAGATTGCCGAGAGGAAAAAGCGTGTGTGCCAGCTGATCCTGCGTGAGGCCGAAAAGGAAGTACGTCTGATCCTTCGCGCGATCAGCAGGGCGCTTCAAAATCCAGCGCCCACGCGCCGGGTCGTACTCGTTGATGGCGTAATGCCCTGTGGCGATGCGTGAAGCTCCGATTGAGCGCGCAGTGTTCAGCAACTGGTCGAACTTGAGATGGTTATTGCAGAGTGAGCAGGGAATCGGCGTGCGTCCAGCGAGGTACTCGCTTACGAAGGGGCGGACAACGTCCTGCTCGAAGCGCTCTTCCTGGTTCACGACGTAATACGGAATGCCTAGGTGGCTGGCGACCTTGCGCGCGTCATACACGTCGTCGAGGGAGCAGCAGCGGCCTGCCTTGGGCGCGTCCGGAATGCCATGCTTGCCGGCAAGTCGTGTCTGGTCCCAAAGCTGAAGTGTAAGACCAACAACGGTGTTCCCCTCATGGGCGAGCAGGGCCGCAACGGTGGACGAGTCCACTCCTCCGGACATGGCAACGGCAATGGTGTCGGTCTGAGACATGAAAATACGCCTGTGTCCATTGTCTCATCGAAGTGAATGGTGCTGGGAGAAGGGAGGTTAGCCCAAAGTTCCAGCCATTGCGGGAGAAATGGAGCGCAGCTTTGCGACCGCTTCTGGAATAATCTGCAAAACACGATCAACCTCTTCGAGGGTGACAGTCTTGAGCAGGCTAAAGCGAATACTCGCACGTGCCCTTGTCTTATTGATGCCCATAGCCATCAGCACATGACTGGGTTCGGTAGCTCCAGAGTGACAGGCTGATCCGCCGGAAACTGCCAAGCCTTTCAGGTCAAGCGCAATCACCAGCGCCTCGCCTTCCAGATTGTCGAACCAGATATTCGTGGTGTTGGCGGCGCGCAGCACGGGTGTTCCATCGGGCAATTGTCCGTTTAGTCCCGTATCCGGGAGCGCGAGAATTCCCTTTTCCAGCCGGTCACGAAGCGCGGCGACCTGGTCCATGGTGCCATCAGCCAGCGATTTCATCGCCAGCTCTGCGGCTTTCCCAAGGCCCACAATGCCCGGCACATTTTCTGTTCCAGCACGGCGACGGCGCTCATGGCTACCGCCAACGAGCAGAGGCTCGATCGGCGTCCCTCGCCTCACATAGAGTGCACCTACCCCTTTTGGCCCGTGCATTTTGTGCGCGCTGATGGATAGAAGGTGGCAGCCGATCTGCTTGACATCGATCTGCACTTTACCTGCACCTTGAACGGCATCGATATGGAAGAAGATTCCGTGATCAGTAGCAAGCCTGCCTACTGCTTGCACGGGTTGCAGCACGCCAGTTTCGTTATTTGCCAGCATCATGCTGATCAGGCGCGTCTCTGGGCGGATGGCTTTTCCAATGGACTCAGGTGTAATGATTCCGCTTGGTTCGGGATCGACATAAGATACCTCGATTCCGCGCAGCGCTAGCCGTTGCGCTGCCTGTAAGACGGCGGAGTGTTCAATGGACGTTGTGATCAGGTGATCGCCTGGGCGGAGCAGGCCAAAGAGGGCAGTATTGTCCCCCTCTGTTCCACCGGAATTAAAGACGACTTCAGCTTCGCTGCAATTGAAAAAAGAGGCTAAGGTATGGCGCGCGGCGTCTACTGCCTGGCGGGCTTTCTGGCCATCCTGATGGATGGAGGAAGCATTGCCGAAATTCTCCACCCAATATGGATACATCGCCTCCACTACCTCGGGTAACAAGGGGGTGGTGGCATTGGCATCCATGTAGATCCGTACTGGCATTGTGGAATCTCTTAAGCGCAGCCGCGCCTTATGCTCGGAGAGTACCACAACCTTTTTGCGGATCTTTGTGATGCCTGTGACGGCAAGTCACAGGCAGATGGCAATTCTCCGTTCCCAGCATCTTCTTTGATTCAACGCAAGCATCTACTTGCATGTATTTGTTTACTCAGCAATTTCTGAAAAAAGGAGCGCTGAAAGGAAAAGTTCATGAATCCAAAGGAGAAGTTGGTATATTTGTTTTCAAACGATCCCAAGGATAGGTAGGTTTGATGTCCAAGATGGATGGAAGCGCTTGCTTTCATTCATTGGATCGATGGGTTTTATAGCTTTGCTATCAATGGCTCACGCAAGAGGTGGGAAACCTCACATGCAAGTGAGGATGGCGAAGCCTTGTCTGCTTCAGGTGTCTCAGCTGTGAAGCGTGGCAGTCGGATCATTTCACAGCCAGTTTCAAGAACTCTTTCACTCCCGTGAATACGCTTCCTGCAAGAAATGCAATGATGACCGCACGCAATGGTTCAGTGCGCGCGAGTGCGCAAGAGCGCATTCTGGCGACTGCTGCGTCCTTGTTTGCGCAGTTTGGGTATGAAGGGGCGAGTACAAGAGAGATCGCGGCCGAGGCGGGGGTGAATGAGGTCACCATCTATCGTCACTACGCACGCAAGCGTGATTTGTATCTGGCGGTAGTCGGGGCGGAACTTTCGCGCATCCAATTACGAGGAGAGTTGTTGAGTAAATTGGCCGAGGCGCCAACTGGTCGCGACGCTCTTATCTGTACTTTTGATCTCCTCGTTTCCACATTGCAGCAGAGCCCTCATCTGCTGCGTTTGCTGCACTTTAGTACTCTGGAGCTGAATCAAGACCTGGATCCTCTGTTTAAGAAGCATCTTGTTGAATTGGTTGAAGTTGTAGCGCGTTATCTGAATCCGTGGATCGAGAAGGGTGAATTGCAATCGCCGGATGCAAGGTCCCTGATTCTCACTTTGGTTGCTATCGTATTGAGTTGTGACCCACTGAAGCGCATTTTTGGGGTCGATATTGTTCAATCTACTGGTCTGCTTGCCTTATTTTCCGATCTCAATGCGGTTCGGCAAGTGGCACTAAGTTAGTGCTTAATGCCGAGAACCAGGTTCCACTTCCCCCAGCCTGCCGATTTTTTAAGGCAGCCTCGATTTTGAGGAGTTCTTTCAATCATGAACATTCAAGGTGAAAAAGTTGTTGTATGCGGTGCGGGCGTTTTATAGGCGGACATTTGGTGAAGAAGCTGCTTGAAGAGGGCGTGAAAGTCGTTCGCGCTGTAGATATCAAGCCGCACGACGAGTGGTATCAGGTTTCCGACCAGGTAGAAAATCTGATTCTTGATTTGAAGGACAAGGAGAGTTGCTACAAAGCGGCCAAAGGCACGAAAGTTGTTTCCAACTCGCGGCGGATATGGGCGGGATGGGATTTATTGAGAATAATAAGGCGCTTTGCATGTTGAGTGTTTTAACGACTACTCATATGCTGCTTGCTGCCCGCGACAGTGGAGTAGAGCGATTCTTCTACTCCTCATCTGCATGCGTTTACAACGGTGACAAGCCGAAGGACGCCGAGGTTGTGCCTTTAAAGGAAGAAGATGCGTATCCGGCGTTGCCCGAAGACGGGTATGGCTGGGAAAAGCTCTTCAGCGAAAGAATGTGCCGGCATTTTGAAGAAGATTTCGGTCTTCAATGCAGGGTTGCGCGTTATCACAATGTTTATGAGCCGTTCGGAACCTGGAATGGTGGCCGCGAAAAGGCGCCTGCCGCAATCTGTCGCAAGGTGCTTGAGGCAAAGCACTCCGGGAAGCATGAGATCGAGATTTGGGGAACGGGCAAGCAGACACGCAGCTTCATGTACATTGACGATTGCACCAGGGGACCCGCGCCATTCTGGAAAGCGATATTCGCGAACCCGTCAACCTTGGTTCAAATGAACTGGTCACGATCAATCAGCTTGTCGACATTGTGGAAGAGATTGCGGGAATCAAGCTCGGACGACGCTACAACCTGAGCGCGCCCAAGGGAGTGAACGGCCGTAATAGTGACAACACAAAGATCAAGGAATACCTGAATTGGGAGCCGTCGATTCGTCTACGCGAAGGAATGAAGAAGACCTACGACTGGATCGAACAGGAAATGCTGGCAACGTTTCGCGCTTGAGGTTGGACTGTCGCAAGCGTGCATTACGGTGAAGGAAATACGCTGAAGCCTATGGTGTATCGAGACTCCAAGCGCCGCAAAATCCTGGGCGTCAACTTTTATGTTGGTGATGCAAATGGCGCAATCGATCGAATCGCCAGGGGTGGCCTGCTTGTTGTGCCGGCTGCACCTGCCCTCAAAGAGATAGCCCACAATGCAGCATATCGTGCGGCATTGCTCGATGCGGATCTCGCGATTACCGACTCTGCACTCATGGTACTTGCCTGGAACATCATGGAGCGGGATTCAATTCGCAGGTTATCTGGCCTTGAGTATCTGGGTGAACTGTTGAAGAGGGAAGAGGTCCGGAAGCCGGGCAATACGCTGTGGATTATGGCGTCGCCTGAGGGTGCAGAGAAGAATCTTGCCTGGCTACGTGAACAGGGGATCGAAGTTCCTCAGGACTGTGTTTATCTGGCGCCGATGTATAGCGAGCCCATTGAAGATTCAGTATTGTTGGAAAAGATCAACACGCTCAAGGTAAGGCATGTTCTTGTTACCGTTGGCGGTGGCACGCAAGAGCGACTTGGGCACTACCTTAAGTTAAATTTGAAGTATCTGCCCGCAATTCACTGTATTGGTGCGGCAATAGCATTTTTGAGCGGAGATCAGGTCAGGGTTCCCATGTGGGTCGACAGACTATATCTCGGCTGGTTGTTGCGGTGTCTAGCGTCTCCTCGCCGTTTCGTCCCGCGTTATCTTTCTGCGCGCAATCTGTTGCCATTGTTATGGCGCTTCAGAAGCAGACTGCCGGTGGAAGGATGAATAACTTTGATGTCTATGCTGAAGGATCCAAACGCTGCCGTCTTCGTGTCTCTATTAAGGATGGAAACTTATGAGTGAAACGGAAAAGCACCCTGTGTCGATTGCGGTTGTTGGGTCTGGTTATGTGGGCCTTGTGGCTGCCGCCTGCTTTGCGGAGATTGGACATAAAGTGGTTTGCGTGGACAACGACGAATCCAAGATTCAAAGTCTGCAGCAGGGTGGGATCCCGATTCATGAAGACTTCCTGCCGGAGTTGCTGGAGCGTCATCGCAACAGCCGCATCCGGTTTACGACGGATTTGCGCACCGCCACGCAGGAAGCCGAGGCAATCTTCATCGCGGTAGGCACGCCGCAAAGCGAGACCGGTAGTGCGGATCTGTCCTATGTGGATGCAGTGGCAAGTGAGATCGCGCGCTCTATCGACGGATATAAGGTCATCGTGGAAAAAAGCACGGTTCCTGTATATACCAACGAGTGGATTTGTCGCGTGATTGCGAGGAATGGAATTTCCACGGACCACTTTGATGTAACTTCCAATCCCGAGTTTCTGCGCGAGGGAACCGCAGTAGTGGACTTTCTTCATCCGGACAGAATTGTGATTGGCGCACAAACAGAGCGTGCCGCGAGTCTGCTGCAGAAGATCTACGCGCCGCTGACAACTGGTGCATATTACGATCAGTCAGACGCAGTACCCGGGCCCTGCAGTCGGCAAAAAACGCCACCGATTCTTCAAACCTCCACAAAGGCCGCTGAGATCATCAAGCATGCATCGAATGCGTTTCTTGCCACAAAGATTTCCTTTATTAATGCCGTGGCGAACATTTGCGAAGCCGTCGGCGCAGATGTGGAAGATGTGGCTCGTGGTATGGGAATGGATGCACGAATCGGTCCAAAATTTCTGCGCGCCGGCGTCGGATACGGAGGCTCCTGCTTCCCAAAGGATGTAGCTGCCTTCCGCAATGTTGCTGAACTTGTCGGCGTCGATTTTGCACTGCTGCGGGAGGTAGAGGCAATCAATGAAGAACAGAAGCAACGATTCTTCCAGAAGATTCGCTCCGCGTTGTGGACATTCCGGGGAAAGTCACTTTGTGTTCTTGGTCTCGCCTTCAAGGGTGGCACCGATGATATCCGCGAGTCTCCGGCGCTTGATATTGTGCGGCAACTTTTGAATGAGGGATCGAAGGTCAACGCATTTGATCCTGCTGCGGAAGAGCGGACCAGGGAAGTGATTCCCCCCAATGCGCAGATGCGCTATTGCTCCGATCCGTATGAGGCTGCGACCGATGCGGATGCGGTTCTCATTTTGAATGACTGGCCAGAGTTTGCTGAACTCAACCTGGAGCGACTTCGCTCCGTTTTACGCTATCCAATTGTGGTGGATGGACGTAACCTCTACGATCCGGCAAAGATGGCGCAAATGGGATTCACGTATCTCAGTGTCGGCCGTCCCGCGAATATCCATCACTCCGGAATATCCACGCAGGATCCGCAAGCAGGACTCTATAAGCCGGGTGCTACGCGCGGATTCTAAAGAGCGCAGCAGTTCTTGAATGCACTCAGCACTTGATTGCGAACTGGCATAGATTTACCAGCATCGAGATTAGAGATTGTGCAAATCGCTATTCTGAATCATAGATGGGGGAGAAGAGCTCAAGTATGCGTGTAATGGTAGCCGGTGCAGCCGGATTTCTGGGCTCACATCTGACTGACTATTTTCTTCAGCAAGGTGATCAGGTTGTTGGTGTGGATAATCTCTGCACGGGGTCTATGAGGAACATTGACCACCTGAGTAATGAGCCGCGGTTCGAATTTATCGAGCACGATATCTGCGAGCCTCTGGATGCTGGCAAGGTCGACTATGTCTTTAGCTTTGCTTCTCCTGCAAGCCCGGTCGATTACCAACGGCTTGGAATTGAAACTTTGATGACCGGAGCGATTGGCACCAAGAACATGCTCGACATTGCGCGCAGGTATAAAGCGAAGTTTCTCCATGCTTCCACGTCTGAGTGCTACGGCGACCCATCAGTGCATCCGCAAAATGAGGATTACTGGGGTAATGTCAATCCGGTAGGTCCCCGTTCGGTTTATGACGAAGCGAAAAGGTTTGCCGAATCACTGGTAATGGCCTACTACCGGTATTACAGCGTGGATACGCGCCTTGTACGCATCTTCAACACGTACGGTCCTCGCCTGCAAAAGACGGATGGAAGAGTGATCTCGAATTTCATGATGCAGGCGCTGAAAGGTGAGGATCTGACTATTTATGGAGACGGCAGCCAGACACGAAGCTTCTGTTATGTCTCCGATGAGATCGAAGGGATCATTGGTCTCTCTCGTTCTGGCGAGCATTTCCCGGTTAATGTAGGCAACCCCACTGAGTGGACCATCCTGGAATGTGCGCGCGCAGTCCTAAGGGTGACTGGGTCTTCAAGCAAGATTGTCAATCGTCCTCTTCCGCAAGACGATCCAATGCAGCGAAAACCAGATATTTCAAAAGCGCAGAGACTCTTCCAGTGGGAGCCGAAGATTGATCTGGAGACAGGGCTCAAGTTGAGTCTAGATTACTTCAAGTCCTGTATCTAGGCGGGATTCCTGGCATTCCGAATTGAAGTGCATGAAGCGATACATGCCCAAAAATAATGAGTAAAGTGCAGTTCAATGTGTATAGGAGTCAGATAGATTGAAGCGCGCATTCGTCACTGGTGTAACCGGACAGGATGGCTCATACCTGGCGGAGTTTTTGCTGGCTAAAGGCTATGAAGTACTTGGAATCAAACGGCGCTCCTCCCTTTTCAATACCAATCGAATCGATCACATCTACGAGGATCCACACAAGAGAGGGCGTCATTTCATGCTCCACTATGGCGACCTTACAGATTCAAGCAGCCTCACACTGGAGTGCCCGGCCTTATTTGTGCCAGATCTGCTTTTGGACGGATCTTCAGAGGGTGAGGCGGTTTCACGATTCCTCCAGTTCCTGAAGAAGCGTGCATGGATCATTCTCGTATTCACGGTGGCAGGGTTGGGAGTAGGCATCGCGGTGAATATTGTCCTTCCAAAGCTATATACGGCAACAGCCAATATTGAAGTCTCAGAAGATATGTCTGCACAATTCCGTCTTGAACAGGTTCAGGATTTTGGCGGTGGGGACGACAGTGAAAAGCTTGACACTGAAAGCGAAATCCTAAAAAGTTCCACGCTTGCTCTTGAGACCATTAAAGCTCTTAGGCTGGAGTCGAATCCCGATTTTCTCAAATTGCAGGATGGAAAGCCATGGGACCTTTCCCAGCCTAGAGTTCGTCAATTACTGGTAGACAAGTTTCTCAGCGGTTTGTACGTACAGCGTTTGGGCCACACGGCAATTATTAGCATTTCAGCAACCTCGCGTCGCCCAGCCCTGGCGAGCCTTATTGTAAACACACTCATTGATCGCTATATTGAGCATTCCTTCCGCGATAGCTATAACGCTACAGCGAAGATATCAGGCTGGCTTAATACACAGATCGTTGGTCTTAAGCAGAATCTTGAAAAGAGCCAGGCGCGTATCGTGGCACTGCAAAGAGACATTGGCATCTATGGTATCGATCAGACACATAGCGTGACTTTAGCGAACCTTGAAGAGCTTAATAAGCAGTATGCCGATGCGGAAGTCGATCTGCTCTTGAAGGAATCAAGATTACGTGCCGTCAGGAGTGCATCTCCCGGCACGATCGATGCCTTATCGGGTCAGTCGCCTGCGTTGCAGGCTGTGAAGCAGAATCTCGCACAGCTGAAGCGTCAATATGCTGCGATGTCGCAAACATATGGCTCGGCATATCCTCAGCTCAAGTCGCTCAAGGCGCAGATTGATGAGCAGGAACGCACCCTCAAGTTCAGTAAGAGGTCAGAGATCGAGCGCGCTGAAAAAGAATATGAAGCGGCAAAGATCAATGCACAGATGGTAAAGAGTGCACTGGATGCAAGAGAACAAAATGCATTCGGTAAAGGCGAGAAGGCCATGCAATATCAATTGGCCAGCCGCGACTACGAAACCAATCGTTTGCTTTACGACGGGTTGCAGGAAAGGCTACAGGAAGCAGGCATAATGGCCGGCTTGCATTCCAAATCAATTCATATTGTGGATAGTGCCGATATACCGTCTTTTCCCAGCCATCCGCGAACCCGCATGAATGAAGCTGCAGGGGTGGGGATTGGCCTATTCCTCGGTCTCGGACTCGCTTTGCTTTTGGAAGCAATTGATACGAACCTGAAAACCATGTCTGACATCGAGCAGTCACTGCAGCTGCCATTGCTGGCAGCAATCCCGGCAGTCGACACAGAACAACTTCTGCCCTCAGCCTTCAAAGAAGCAGCTGTTGCACGCGGGTCGACATCGTGGTCTCGTGTCGCGGAGGCTTTGAGGGGTATGCGAACGTCTGTCCTTCTTTCCAGTCCCGGAGCTCCACCAAAAGTTCTCATGATAACGAGTACGAGGCCGACTGAAGGTAAGAGCTCCATCTCTACCCTTGTGGCAATCACATTTGCCTTGAATGGTGCAAAGGTCTTGTTGATTGATGCCGATCTGCGCAGACCTTCCGTACATCTGCGATTCAAAATTGGAAAGGGTATTGGCTTATCGTCGGTGCTGTCTGGCAAGGCCTCGGCCGCAGAGGCAATTATCGAGTGGCAGGAACTACCAAATCTCAACATCCTCACTTCCGGCCCTGTCCCACCGCTTCCCTCGGAACTTCTCGGGTCGAAGGAAATGGAAGTACTTCTCGCAGAGGCCCGAAGGGACTACGACTTCATAGTTATTGATACTCCTCCCGTACTTGCAGTCACGGATTCATCTATGATTGGCAGGCTTGCGGACGCGACGATTCTGATATTGAGATACGGCGGCGCGAAGAAGCACGTGGTGCAGCGATGCATTGATTTGCTCGATAGAGCTGGGACAAATCTGCTAGGGGTGGTGGTAAACGCGGTCGATTACAAAGCCCCTGAGTATTCAGACTACTACGGCCGGAAATACTATGAATACTATGGTGAGCGCGAGCAATAGATAACTCACTTTAACTGTACCAATATGGTTGGAATAGCCGGGCCTATTTAACGGCCTTTGATGTCACGCCCTCAGTTCTTCTTCATTAAGGCTGAGAACAAAGCGGATCTTCCTTGAATGCGTCAAGAGAACATTCAACATATCGCAAGGACGATGTGGTCTGCCCGATCTTTTGCACCAGATTCCTTGTTAGTGTAGCGCGGCTATCTTTGTTGATCGATAGTCGCAGTCGGGGGTGGTGGAGATGCCGTTCTCCCACTGGCTTCCGGGTTCGATGTAATCCGTCTTCGCTCCT
>JAGWSG010000208.1 GCA_028876335.1 Acidobacteriota bacterium | reverse complement strand
CAGCGCGCTTGAAGCGAGGGCGCATGCTGCTCCGTCGACAGACGCTGCTTCGCCGGTGGCCAAGAGCGATTCTTCCATTCCAGACCCGCAGGAGAGTACGATTATTCCACCCCGCACATCGATTGCTACGCCTCCACCTGCTACCGCGGCGGTGCCTGCCGCGGGACGCGAAGACGCGCTCCGTATTCTCCGCGAGGAGATTGGCGACTGCACCCGTTGCAAGCTGCACACGGGGCGGAACAAGCTGGTGTTTGCAGACGGCTCGCCGCAGGCGCGGCTGATGTTTGTGGGCGAAGGGCCGGGCGCCGATGAGGACGCGCAGGGGTTGCCGTTTGTAGGTCGCGCGGGGCAGTTGCTCAACAACATGATCTCCGCCATGGGACTGAAGCGCGAGGAAGTCTACATTGCCAACGTGGTGAAGTGCCGCCCTCCGCAGAACCGCACGCCGGAGCCGGACGAGGCGAATACGTGCTCGCCATTTCTGTTCCGGCAGATCGACATTGTTGAACCGCAGGTGATTGTGGCTCTGGGCGCGACGGCTGCCACTTACCTGCTTGGACAGCGACAGCCCCTGGCCGGTCTGCGCGGACGCGTCCACGCATGGCGCAACCGCCAACTGATCGTTACGTACCATCCGGCGTATCTGCTGCGCGATCCGCGGCAGAAGAAGGAAGCCTGGGCCGATCTGCAGATTGCAATGAAGGAACTGGGCCTGAAGGCTCCCTCGCGGGATTAGCCGGAGACAGCCGCATCCTTTCTGAATTTGCAGGACAACCCGGACGGGGCGGCGCGTAATCTCATTCACCATGAAATCCACCCATGTTGTTTCCGCATTCTGCCTCGGAATTGCACTGGCGCTGACTCCGGTGCTCACCTCTGCCCAGACGTCCGCAGACAAAGATCACGACAGTCTGACGCATAACCTGAAGAAGATGGGTCGCAAGACCGAACACGTCACCAAGACCGCAGCGCACAAGACCGAGAAAGGCGCTAAGGTTGCCGGTCACGACACCAGCAAGGTTGCCATGGAAACGGGCCATGAGGTGAAAAAGGGGACGGTGAAGTCCTATGACGCGACCAAACATGTGACAAAGAAGGCCTGGAACAAGACCAAGGACACAACCAAGGGAGCCGCCGAAGGAGCCAAGGAAGGCGCGGAGAAGAAGTAGAGATCTCGAACCGGATCCGGCCTTTTGCGAGAGCAAAAAACATTGCCGATTCTGCGTCTAAATCCAAGATTCCATTGATTTTGGCGAACTTGAAAAGCTGCAAAACCTTGAATTAAAAGAATTTAGGTCGCAGATTCTTGAATTTAAAGGAATTTAGAAGCGATTTCGGTGGATTTTATGCAAATTTCAAAGAGAGATCTGCAAAATCCTGCGTCTTCAAAAACTTAGCTGAACGGTCACCAGGACGACCTTCTGGCGCACTACCGTGTAGAGACAGTATGCGCCCGAAGAGCGAAATGATCTGCAAGCTGCCGAGCTACGGCAGTATGGCGCTTCAGGAGCTTAATAACGCCAGAGGGCGACGCCGCCGAGGATTCCCATTTCGTTGGAGACCACGGTTACATTGGCAGGAAGTTTGAAATCGATTTTCTTCGCGTTCCCTCCGCCGATATACAGATGATCCCAGTTGAAGAGCTTACGGGTTTGCTCAATGGCTTCCAGCAGCAGCTTGTTCCAATGCTTCTTGCCGTACTTGTCCAGACCGCGTTTGCCCAGATAGTCCTCGTATTCCTTGTCTTTCTTCCAAGGGTGATGACCAAGTTCGAGACCGGGGCATAGCTTGCCGTCGGTGAAGAGCGATGAGCCCATACCGGTGCCCAAGGTGATGGTCAGTTCCACGCCAACGCCCTTGACTGCGCCGTAGCCCTGCACGCTTGCGTCGTTGGCAACGCGAACGGGTTTCTTCCAGCGCTTCTCCAGAGCCTTCTGAAATTCGAAGCCATACCAGGCTGGATGCAGATTGACTGCGGTGTAGGTGACTCCGCGCTTGATGACGCCAGGGAAGCCCACGGACACACGGTCGAACTTGTCGAGCTTCTTTACGAGTGTGTCCAATTTGCGCAATACCTGAAGCGGGGTTGGCACCTTGGGTGTTTCGACGCGTACGCGCTCGCTGACCGGCTTGCCTTTGGTGTCGACGAGCATGGCTTTGAGGCCGGTGCCGCCAATGTCAATGCAGAGAGTGATGGGGCCTGGCGCCGGTTTGGCCTGAACCTTTGGTACTTGCGCGGTGGCTTCTTCAACAGCTTTCTTGCCTGGTTGTCGATGTGAGGAAGTTTTCTTCTTTTTAGCGTGTGCCATACGCATTGCATTGTACTGTGCATCATCGGGAAGGTTGTAGTGCGCGCATCCCCTACACTGAATCAGACCCCATGACGAAGTATTGCGAAGTTGCGCTGCCGGTTCCGTTGGACCGTACGTTCACGTACGAGGTGCCGTCGCATCAGGAGGTTTTCCGAGGCGCGCGAGTTATTGCACCTTTCCGGACGGAGAAGCTGATCGGGGTTGTTACGGCGGTTGGCGGCGATGCGCCTACCGAATTCGAAGCGCGGCCGCTTGAGGCTGTGATTGATGCCGAGCCGCTGCTGGATGAGCAACTGATCGGGCTGGCGGAGTGGATTGCGCAGTACTACATTGCTCCATTGGGAGAGGTGCTGCGGGGCATGCTGCCGCTGATGGCAGAGGTAAAGCGCACGGCGTATTACCGCATCACTGATGCTGGACGCGACCAATTGGCAAGCCTTCATGATGGCGAGGGAAGCGCGACGCGCCGTACACGAACGAAGGGGCCGGCTGCGGAGATAGAGCGCAAGGTGCTGGAGCGGCTGGCAGAGGGTGAGCCGGTGAAAGTTTCTACCTTGCGTACGGCGACGGCGGCGTCGCTGCCGGCGTTGGCATCGATGCTGCGCAGGAAGTGGATTGCGCGCGAGACCTCGGCGGTGGAACGTGATGCGCGGAGGACCGAGCGCTTCGCGGTACTGGTGCCGGAGACGCGGCTGCCAAAGCTGACAGAGAACCAGCAGGCAATTCTGGCAGAACTGGCAAGTTGTGGTGGAGAGATGCCGCTGGCGGCGCTACGCAAGAAAGAGTTGCCATCATCGACGCTGCAGACGCTGGTGCGGCGGGGGCTGGTGCGCATTGACGAGCGGCAGGCTGCCTTTCATTTGAGCGGAGTTGAGGCGCGACCGTCGCCGTTGCGGCTGAATGAAGCGCAACTGGATGCGCTTGCGCAGATTGCAGCGAGTCTTGGACGGTTTGAGGCTTTGCTGCTGCATGGAGTGACAGGATCGGGCAAGACGGCAGTTTATCTGGCGGCGCTCAAGAAGGCGCTTGAGCGTGGAATGGGCGCAATTCTGCTGGTGCCGGAGATTGGATTGACACCGCAGACGGCGAGCCTGCTGCATGCCGAGTTTGGCGAGAAGGTTGCACTGCTGCATTCTGCGTTGACGCCGGAAGAGCGCAGTGAGCAGTGGAGGCGCATTTACGCGGGTGAGGCTCCGATTGTGGTGGGCACGCGCTCAGCGATTTTTGCGCCGGTGCGGAATCTTGGGTTGGTGCTTGTGGATGAGGAGCACGACCAGAGCTACAAGCAGGAGGAAACGCCGCGCTACCACGCGCGCGATGTGGCTGTGATGCGCGCCAAGCTTACCGGCGCGGCCGTGGTACTGGGGTCGGCAACGCCGTCGCTTGAGACATGGCATAACGCGGCGAAGGGGAAGTACAAGCTGCTCTCGCTGGCAAATCGTGTGCAGAGCCGGCCGCTGCCGGAGGTGGAACTGATCGACATGCGGCGGGAGTTTCAGGAGACCGGAGCGGAGCAATTGTTTTCGCGCTCGCTGATTCAGCAGACGCAGGCGGCACTCGATCGTGGAGAACAGGCAATTATTCTTCTGAACCGGCGCGGCTACTCGTTTGTGGTGATGTGCCGCGCGTGCGGAGAAAAGCTGGAGTGCCAGAACTGCGCAATTGCACTGACGCATCATAAGCCGTCGCTGGGCGAGGATGGGCTGGCGTATGCGGGGCAGCGGCTAGAGTGCCACTACTGCGGCTATCGCAGGACCGTGCCGGAGAAGTGCCCGAAGTGCGCGAGTGAGCATCTTTACTATCTTGGTGCGGGATCGCAACAGGGGGAGGAAAGGTTGTCGGAAATCTTCCCCATGGCGCGGATTGGGCGGATGGATCGCGACACGGTGCGGGGGCGGCATGATCTGGAACGGCTACTGGCGCGACTGCATTCGGGGGAGATCAATCTGCTGGTGGGCACGCAGATGATTGCCAAGGGGCACGACATTCACGGCGTGACACTGGTGGGAGTGGTGGGTTGCGACCATGCGCTGGCAATGCCGGATTTTCGTGCGGCGGAGCGGGTATTTCAACTGATGACGCAGGTGTCAGGCCGTGCGGGGCGTGGAGAGCTTCCAGGGCGCGTTGTGGTGCAGACCTACTATCCGGACCACTACGCAGTTCTGGCGGCCTCTGAGCACGATTACGCGGGGTTTGTGGAGCGGGAGCTGAAGTACCGGCGTTGGATGCACTATCCGCCGTTTGGCGTGCTGGCGAATGTGCTGGTGCAGTCAGAGAAGCTGGAAGAAGCTGCTAGCTGGTCTGCGCAACTGGGCAAGTGGTTCCAGAGTCAGGCTCCGGAAGGGGTGCGCGTTTTGGGTCCATGCACGGCGCCGATTGCGCGTATCAAGGCGGTTTACCGTTTCCATTTGATCTTGAAGGCGACCTCGCGCAAGGCGCTGAATGGAGCACTGCGCGAGATGCTTGCACACGCCGACTCGGTCGAGATTCCACGGAGGAACCTCATCCTGGACGTTGACGCGCAACGCCTGATGTAAGGGGGATGCCGGTTACTCGACTTTTGTCTCGGCTGGCTGTGTGGTGGCGTCGGCAATGACGTGGAGCTCTTTACCGGGCTTGAAGCGAACGGCTTTGCCGGGCGTGATGCTCACCTCAGTACCGGTGCGAGGATTGCGGCCGATACCGGTCTTGCGCGCGCGCACGCTGAAGACGCCAAAACCGCGCAACTCGATGCGCTCACCCGCTGCCAGGGCCTGCTTCAGCCCTTCGAACACCGTATCCACTGCCGCTTCAGCCTTGGTACGGGGCAGCCCGGTGCGCTCGATGACATGATGCACAATGTCTTGTTTGATCAAAGCGTTTACCTCGCTGGCTCGAATGTTTTCGACTTTACCACGCCCTACCGTGTTGATGGTACAGCTTTTGTGGGTTTTGTAAAGAGTCCCATGGAAATAGAAAGGAGGCTCGGCGCGCCAAGGTCCATGGACAGACGGTGCTTTGCCGGGGTTTCGAAGGCTGCAAGGTGGGGAATTTGTGTCCACTTTTCATCAGAAGCGGACTTATGTGCCCGTTGTATTGGATTGGCGGCCCCCAGTAAGATGACCACAATCAAAACGACCGGGAGAGCCGGAGGAGGTACGTGTGTCTCCTCCCCAACCCCGCAACAGGAGAGGCATGGCCATACAGAGCGACCGCTGGATCCGTGAGCAGGCTCTCACACACAAGATGATTGAGCCATTCAGCGAAAAGCAGGTGCGGGAAGGTGTGATTTCCTACGGTTTGTCCTCGTACGGGTATGACCTTCGCGTTTCCGACGAGTTCAAGATTTTCACCAACGTAAACAGCGCAATCATCGATCCGAAGGCTTTCGATGAGCGTTCCTTTGTGTCGGTTCAGGCCGAATCGGTGATTGTTCCGCCGAATTCGTTCGCGCTTGCGCGATCGATTGAGTACTTTCGTATCCCCAGAGACGTGCTAACTATCTGTGTTGGCAAGTCAACCTACGCGCGTTGCGGCATCATCGTAAATGTGACACCTTTTGAACCGGAATGGGAGGGCTTCGTGACTTTAGAAATCTCGAATACTACGCCACTTCCGGCTAAGGTATATGCAAACGAAGGACTGTGCCAGATTCTGTTCTTCCGTTCCGATGAGCCGTGCGAAGTCAGTTATGCGGACAGGAAAGGGAAGTACCAGAATCAGCAGGGCATCGTCTTGCCCAAACTCTAGGGTTTGGACCATGTGGGAAGATCGTCTGGCGGTTTGAGCCTGCGCAACGGGTCATGCCGTATTCCCAAACTCCGGCTTATCGCCGGGGCAGGGTTTTATCTGCCGTTGCGCTTTTCCGTGGAGGCGATCTATGGCACCTGCAGAGACATTGCAACCGATTCGGGTAGGTCTGGTGGCTGGGGAGCCCCTCCGTCTGGAGGGACTGGCGCTCGTCTTTGAATCGGGCCGTGCGCCGGGGCAGGCGCAGCTTGTGCCTGTGCGGGGTACCCTGCAGGAACTTCTTGACGACTACTCCACAAACTACCTGGTTCTGGATTTGATTTCGGCGCATGGAAGCCTCGAGATCCTGGAGAAGATACGCCGCGCGCGACCCACGATTAAACTTATTGTGATTGGCCCGGACGGGAATGAAAGCTTCGTGATGGACGCCATTATTGCCGGAGCGCGTGCCTATCTGGGGCTTTCGGCTGGTCCGGAAGAAATCCATGAAGCACTCGATATTGTTCTGGAGGGCTCGATCTGGGCGCCACGGCGCACCCTGTCGAAACTCATCGACCGCTTGCTTTCAGAGGCGGATATCAGTCTGGGAATCTCCACGCCTCACTTGACCGCCCGTGAATATCAGGTACTTGAGCTGATTCTGCATGCACGCTCCAACCGGGAGATCGCCCAGGAGCTGGGCATCGAAGAGCGGACCGTCAAGGCGCATGTGGGCCGTCTTATGCGCAAAACGGGGGCAGAGAACCGCATCGAGCTGTCGTTGCTTGCGTTGAATGGCTCATTGGGGTCAAGATCCGATATGTCTATGCATTCGAAGGATTTATCGGCAATACAGTAGTCGCGGTAACTATTTTAATTGTTACTAAAGTCCACATCCCCTATGTGCCGTTGTTGGACGTTCGTTTCTTGTCTACATTGATCCACAGAAACAACGCAGATCTGGGGAAAGGGGTTCCCAGGCGCCAGGTGAATACGTGACTCCTGGGAACTCCTCTTTTTTGGCAATCATTCCCTGATTTGCATGGAGCTTTGCTCCAGCCCACCTCCGAATTCGATCCTGCATCCAAGCTAACGAGTAGAGTGCATCGTCATTGTGGCAATGCATGCAAGCGATTCTGCGTTTTCAGGCCATCGCGAAACATTCGCTGCCACAATGGTGTCCATGCGGTGAGTGTGCTCTATTCTGATTGCACTTCTGCTGTTGAGTTCACACGGTCCAGGCGCGTTCCCAGTTGTTGACCTTGCGTCCTGTCAGCCGTCTTTTTGTTGAGCCAAACAACCCCCCGCTTCCCAGCGACAGCGGATAGGAAAGGAAAAATCAAATGAAAAAGCTAGTTGCTGCTGTTTGCCTCTGTTTCATGTTTTCCGGAGTAGCGTTTGCGGCATCTTCACGCGAGGATTTGCAGGCCCGCATTGAGGCCGCGAAAACGGTGCTGGATCAAATCATGCAAGCACAGGATGCGACGATTCCCAAAAACATTCTTGAGCAGGCGACCTGCGTTGCCGTAGTTCCCGGCATGCTTAAAGGCGCGTTCATCTTTGGCGGCCAATACGGGCAGGGCGTAGTGACCTGCCGCACGGGCCATGGCTGGAGCGCTCCCGTATTCATCCGTATGGCGGGTGGATCGTTCGGATTCCAGATTGGCGGCCAGTCGACCGACCTGGTTTTGATTGCGGTCAATGACAAGGGATTTCAGGATTTGCTGAAGAGCAAGTTCAAGATCGGCGCAGATGCCAGTGCAGCTGCAGGACCAGTGGGACGCGCAGGACAGGCTGCCACCGACTGGAAAATGAATGCGGAACTGCTCAGCTACTCGCGCAATAAGGGTCTGTTCGCAGGCATCAGCCTGGATGGGACCAGCGTGAGCCAGAACAAAGCCGACACAAATACTTATTACGGGACCGACCACACTTTCGAAACAATTCTGAAGGGCGATGTTCCAGTGCCTGAGGGCGCGGTTCCGTTTGTAACCGATGTTGCGCATCACTTTGTCCAGGCCAAACAGGACTAATCCCACAACAGGCGTTTGCAATCCAACAGGGCGGTTTACTCGGACCGCCCTGTTTGTTTTGCCGATTCACCTCAGTCAGTCCCCATCGGTATCCTCCGGGCGCATGGCCTACACTTGTGCTTACCTTGGTTGCCATGCGGGAAAAGATCGAATACTGGCTGGTGAGGGCGATTGCCTGGACGTTGGGGCTGATGCCGCGAAGTCTTGCGCGCTTCGTATCTGACGGCCTTGCCGGGCTGGTGTATGTGCTGTTCGGCCGTTTGCGCCGTGTGGGCAGGCGCAACCTTGAAATGGCATATCCTTCACTATCGCCGGAGGACCGGCAGAGAATTTTGAAGGGGGTTTACCGCAGCCTCGGCAGGCAGCTGGTTGAGTTCTGCCGCATGAGCCGTTACACCGCCGCTAACACGAAGGGATTTATCCGGACCGAAGGGCTGTACAACTACCTTGCTGCACGCGATCGAGGCAAAGGTGTTTTGGTGCTGACTGGGCATCTTGGCGCTTGGGAGCTATCAAGCTTCTATCACTCTCTGATGGGCCATTCCATGGGCATGGTGATACGTCGGCTGGATAATCGCCATCTCGACAGGTATGTGAACTCGATTCGCTGCATGCACGGCAATAAGGTGCTTCACAAAGACGATTTCGCGCGCGGACTTCTAACCGCCATGCATCAGGGAGAGACTGTCGGCATTCTGATGGATACGAACATGACCCCGCCACAAGGGGTGTTCGCGAAGTTTTTCGGCAAAGAGGCTTGTACAGGGTCGGGGCTCGCTCGTGTTGCTCTGAAGACGGGTGCGACAGTTCTGCCTGGTTTTATGGTGTGGGAGGCCGAAGAGCGGAAGTATGTGCTTCACTTTGGTCCACCGCTAGCGTTTGAAGCGACCGGAAATCTTGAGGCGGATGTGGTTTCTGTAACGCGGCAGTGCAACGATGTTCTTGAAGCCTGGATTCGCAGATATCCTGATCAGTGGCTTTGGATTCACCGACGCTGGAAAACGCGCCCCTCAGGAGAGCCGGCACTTTATTCAGGCAAGCATGGCGCCATTTCCGGTTCGCACCCGGTTGCTGGAGACAGTAAGTGACAATTTCTGATTTGATTGATGAACTTGGCGGGACTCTGTCGAATGGCGATCCGACCAGGACCGTGGACGCGGTGAATTCAGTGGAGCAAGCCGGGCCCTTCGACCTGGTTTTTGCCGAATCCAGCGCCGCAGTTGAGCTGGCGCTGAACAGCGGCGCAGGCGCGGTTGTGCTGAGGCCCAGTGCGGAGCAGGCGAACCCCCATGACAAGCTCATCATCGAGTCAGACCAGCCCAGGCTGTGGTTTGCCAAGGCAGCTCATCTGCTTGCTCCGCGTCTTCTTTCCACGGGAGTCCATTCTTCCGCGGTGGTTTCGCAAGAGGCGACGCTGGCCCCGGCTGTGACCATTGGCCCGTGCGCCGTGGTGGGCTCGCATGTCCAAATTGGCGAAGAGACGCGTGTGGAGGCTGGTGCGGTGATTGGCGAGGGAGTCCACATCGGTGCAAAATGCAGGATTCATCCGCGCGTCGTCGTATACCCCGGCGTCACGATCGGGAATGGAGTGATTGTCCACGCTGGGGCGGTTTTGGGCGCGGATGGGTTTGGCTATGTGCGTGACAATGCGACCGGCGCGCACACGCAATTTCCCCAACAGGGGACCCTCGTCATCGAAGACGATGTAGAGATTGGCGCTAATACAACGATCGACCGGGGCGCGCTGTCGGAGACGAGAATCAAGCGGGGCACGAAGATCGATAATCTGGTTCATGTGGGTCATAACTGCCAGATTGGGGAAGATGTGATCCTAGTGGCGCTGACCGGAATATCCGGTTCGAGTAAAGTAGGAGATCAGGCAGTGATTGCAGGGCAAGTGGGTCTGGGCGACCACGTAACCATTGGCCCCGGGGTGATCCTTGGTGGGCAATCCGGCGTCTTTAATGGCAAGACGCTTACCAATGAAGGGCAGAAACCGGGTACGATTTTCTTTGGCACTCCTGCGCGCCCGTTACCGCAGGTACTACGGGAGCAGGCAACACTTTCCAGGATGGCGCGCCGGCGTGATAAACCAGCTAATGACAGCCCGGACAAATAAGTCTCAAGGCCCGATCCTTTTTGGGAGGCTTGCGTGATTTTGCTTTCCATACCATTGCTTCACGTTCGAAATGCCGTGGCGGCGCAGTCTTTCTACTGCCGCACGCTGGGGTTCCATCTCGAGTTTTCTCATCGCGTCGATCCTGAAAAAGAGGACCCTTGCTACATGGGGGTTTCCCGCGATGATGTGTGGCTGCATCTTTCTTCTTCGCCGGAGGATGGCGTTTCAGGCGGTGTGGCTAACTTTATTGTGGATAACGTGGATGAGCTTTTTACGGATTTTGAGAAGCGAGGTGTCGCCGTGCAGACGCCGCCCACGGATCAGGCCTGGGGATCGCGTGAGATGTATCTGAGAGATCCGGACGGGAACAGCCTGCGCTTTATCCAGCCTAATTCGCTTATGTCGGCTTCGGAACCGGGAACGCAGGTAACAGCGCAGAGTGGTACCAAGATTCAAGCGGCCGAATGGGGATGAGGCAACGACCTTGAAGCCGTCACGGCCGCGGCTGAGTGGGCGTGAAAAAGATTATCTGGGTGTATCGCCGAAAGGTTCGGTTTTGAACGTTCCGTCGCGCTGCTGGATCAGCTTCTGCACTTTGCCCTCGGCTTCATCCAGTTCCTTTTTGCATTTGGCGGACAGATCCACGCCTTCTTCAAACAGTTTCAGGGAATCTTCGAGGCTCAGGTCGCCCTTTTCGAGCTTGTCGACAATCGCTTCAAGTTTCTTGAGCGAGTTCTCAAATCCTGCCATGTTTTACTCCCTTGCCTTTGCTGGTTGCAGCACGCTGTGAATCACTTCTGCCGCGACCTCATAACGTCCAAAGGGGGCGCTGATCTGCACTCCCTGAACGTGTGGCCTTACCTGCTCCAGCATTTCCTGCGCAATGCGAATGCCTTCTTCGCGTGAAGCTTCCGGTGTGGTGGCCTGGGCCATGCGCAGCATCATTGCTTCAGGCATGGAGACGCGCAGATCGTTCTTCATGTACTCGGCGTTGCGCAGGCTGGTTAAAGGCCAGAGGCCTGCGATCACGGGAATTCTGAACTCCTCGATGCCGCGCAGGAAGGTTTCGAGAAGGCGCAGGTCAAAGACCGGCTGCGTGATGGCGTATTCGGCGCCGGCTTCCACCTTGTAGGCGAAGCGGCGCAGCTCGTTCTCCATGTCCGGCGCGCCGGGGTTGGCGGAAACGCCGATTGTGAAGTTGGTTGAAACACCGATGGCATTCGAGCCGACATCGAGACCATGATTCAATCGCCTGACCAGGTTGACGAGACCGATGGAGTCAACGTCAAATACCGCAGTCGCATCCGGATAATTGCCAAGCTTTGGGGGATCGCCAGTCAGGCAAAGGATATTGTGCAGTCCGATGGATGAGGCGCCCAGCAGGTCCGATTGAATGCTCAGAATATTGCGGTCACGGCAGGTATAGTGCAAAACCGTTTCCATCGCGGTGTGTTGCTGAATCTGGATGCAGAGGCTCTGTGCGCTCAAGCGAGCAGAGGCACGAGGCGAATCGGGTACGTTGATGGCGTGGACGCCCAACTGGCTGAGCAGTTGCGCGCCTTCGATTTCATGGGAGCAGTCAATACCGCGCGGCGGAACAACTTCAACCAACGTGACGAACTGCTTCTGTTCAATAAGCGCTCCAAGACGGGAACGATGCGCAAGCGGAGCAGGAGGCGTCTCGGCGGTAATGGCTTCTTCGGTCTCGCTCTCGATGACGCGTGTCTGTGCTTCCACGGCGCGCATGGCGGAACGCATGGCGCGAATGTGATTGGGCGTGGTTCCGCAGCAGCCGCCCACGATCTGAGCACCGGCGGCCACAGCCTTTCGCGCAAAGCTGGCCATGAATTCGGGAGAGCAAAGATAAACGTTGCGGCCGTCCACGGCGCGGGGCATGCCTGCATTGGGCATGGCTACGAGCGGCAAAGTTGTCGCCTTGCGCATGACTTCAATAGCGGTGAGCACGGTGGACGGGCCGGTGGAACAATTCACACCGATCGCGCTGGCGCCCCATTCAGTCAAAAGAACGGCTGCGTGCGCAGGGCTGGATCCATCCAGGCAGTTGCCTTCGTCGTCGACTGTGACCATAACCAGCACGGGCAGGCCCGGAGCCGTTTCTTCAGCGGCCAGAAGCGCTTCGCGCGCCTCATTCAACGCGGGCATCGTTTCAATCATCAGCATGTCGACGCCGGCACCAGTGAGCGCACGAATTTGCTCGGCGAATGCGGCACGCGCTTCCTCAAGGCCAGTTTTGCCCAACGGCTCAAGCCGGACTCCGAGAGGCCCAAGAGCTCCTGCTACCCATGCTTCGCCCGCCTGCTTGTCGCGCAGCCGATCAACGGCCTCACGCGCGATACGCACACCCGCGGCGTTGATTTCGGCCACTTTTCCCGCGAGGCCGTGCCTGGCCAATCGGAAACGATTGGCGCCGAAGGTATTGGTCTCCAGGATTTCCGCGCCTGCCTGAAGATATTCCTCATGCACGGAGAGGATCAACGCAGGGTCGGAGAGATTCAACTCGTCATAGCAACGATTGATGAAGATGCCACGCGCATAAAGAACAGTCCCCATGGCGCCGTCGGCCAGTACTGGGCGGTCTGCAAAGATGTCGGCAAGTTGCGGCATTCTCCAGTCATCGTAACGCATTGGCGGCGACACCGCTCTTGCGGCCCAGGCCATTGCGTATCTCTTCCCCCATCAACCCATTCCACCGCCTCCATTGGAGGCCGCCCACTTTGTTATACTTCGGGTGTTCACGGCGTTTTTTCCCTGCTTCGGTTGTGGCCGCTGGCGGCCCTTCGTTTTCCGGGAAAGCGTCACCGTTTACGTTGCGGTTGCGCCACGCTCCGCGTTCTTCATAGAGGTAGGGAATTTTGAACAAGAGAAGTTTTTGGTTGAGCGCCGCTGGAGCCTTGCTGGCTGCCGTCGCACTCGCAGGGTGTGGTACCACAACCTATTTTGCCGGCCGCAAGCTTCCTCCCAGCGGTCTTCAATATCGTGTCCTCATTGCGGTCCAGAATCCCAGCGCCTTTACCAAAGGCGGCATGGTCTTCGTAGACGCTTTCTACGATATTCGTTTCAGTTATAACCAGAAGGTGCCCGGCTTCACGATCAGCGGCTACTCAGGAGCGCTGCCCAGCACCATCCAGAACATGCCTGAGGAACAGCTGGGCTATGTGTACAGCTATGGTGACGGCAGTTTCTTACCTATTAATTACCAGACTGAGGCAACCAATGGTTCAGCGGTTGCCGGCCTGAACGGTCCCTCCTCAAGCGTGTTTATTACCCGCAATCGAGAATATGTATTTGCAGCGAGCCAGGAAGCTCATGTTCTTACGGTAATCGACAATACCGCCGGCGGCGGGTCATTCCCGTTGAGTCTTCCCGGGGTTTACCGGGTGAGCGTGAATCCTGGCGGGTCAGCCGCGCTGGCTTTTGTTCAGAATTCCAACTACGTTTACTATCCGCGTAAACTATCGGCCTCCGAGACAACTGCTTACTCGGGTGGGCCTTCAACATGGCCCAAGGCGGCGGAGGACTGCGAGCCGCAGAGTTCCCCGAAGTGGTGCCTCTTCCAGGCGCAGAGTCCGGACAACGTGGACTCAACCGGGAATTATTACGGCGCTCCGCTCACCTTCGATCGTCCTGTGAAAGCGGTTTTCTCTGCGGATGGAAGCCAAGCCTATGTTCTGAACTGCGGTCCAGAGTGCGGAGGCACCGCATCGTCGTATTCGGTGCTGCCGGTGGCGCCCATGATCTATCTGGTAGGGCAGGCATCCGGTACTTTGCCAAAGACAGGAGCCATTACGAATGTGCCCATTCCGGGCGGCGCGTCCAATGCTCTTGTGGCGAACACGACCATGTATGTGGCAGGACAACAGCCGCAAACGGACGGCTTGTATAGCGGCAATGTAACGGTGGTGAATTTGGCAAACAATACCGCCTCCAGTCCTGTTTCCATCAGCGATGGGTTGCCGGGCGGGCCGAGCCGCATGATTCTTGGCGATGACAATACGCTGTGGATTGGAATGACCAAGTGCAACAACGGCGAACGCTACGCCAAGGGTTTGCCTTATGGCTGTCTGACGATGTTCGACACTTCCACGGACACGGTGAAGATGATTGAGCCCTATCTGGGAGACTTAACCGGTATCGCAGCGGTTACCGGTTTGCACAAGGTCTACGTGGCGCAAGGTGGGCAGGTGTACATCTACTCCACCGCTGACGGATCGGCGTACAACAACCAGTACGTAACCGTGAGTGGTACAGCATCGGATGTGGCCTACATGGATGCGGTCACTGACGGCAACAACACCGTGTATTAGGGCTTCACTCAATGGCCTCCGCAACTGATTTCACCGCCGATGTGCTGGCAATTGCCGCTCACCGCGACGATGTGGAACAGACCTGCGGAGGCACACTTCTTCGCATGGCATCGCGCGGCCTGCGCACGGCGATTCTTGACCTGACAAGGGGCGAAGGTGGCACGCGCGGCACGGCAGAGGAGCGCGGCAGGGAAGCGGCGGAAGCCGCAAAGCTGCTGGGCGTTGGCTGGCGCGATGCGCTGGATCTGCCGGATGGCTCGGTAGAAAACACTCTCGAAAATCGAATCAAGATTGCGCGCGTACTGCGCCAACTGCGTCCACGCGTGGTGATACTTCCGTACTGGCAGGCGCGGCATCCCGACCATGCAATGACAGGATTGCTTGGCTACGACGCGTGCTTTGTGTCCGGCCTGGCGAAGGTAGATACAGGGTTGCCGCCACACAGGCCTTTCAAGATTGTCTACGCATGCCTTTACGCCGACGTGCGTCCGAGTTTTGTTGTGGACATTACTCCTTTCATTGAGCAGCGACACAGCGCATTGATGGCGTATCAATCGCAGTATGCTAACCAGCAAAGCGGCAGCGGGCTATTCGTTCCGGAGGAAGAAATTCGCGAGCGCACTTTTGCAGAAGCGCGCCACTACGGACTGCTTGCCGGAGTGAAGTATGGCGAGCCGTTTGTGCAGAAGGAAGTGGGCCTGGTGGACGATTTGACGTTGTTGCCAGTGCAGTCGATCTGATATCGCCGCGGCAGTAGGCGCAGTTCTTCCAATAAGCTGTTCTTATCTCAAAGCAAAATAGAATAACTTTGCATTATAAGATGTCCGGTGTTCACACTTGTCTGAAGGAGACCTGTTGTGACGCAGAATTGGAATGCGGAAGCATACGCAGTGAACGGAGCCTTCGTTCATCGGCTGGCGGGCGGGGTTGTGGAGTGGCTGAATCCTCAGCTGGGAGAGAAGATTCTCGATCTCGGGTGTGGCGATGGGCAACTGACGATGCAGCTGGCGCAGTCCGGTGCGCAGGTTGAAGGAGTGGATGCATCGCCGTCGATGGTTGCTGCAGCGCGCGCACGAGGCATGCAGGTGACGGAGGCCTCGGCAGAGAGTTTGCCTTTTGCGGACGGCGCATTCGATGCCGTCTTTTCAAACGCAGCATTGCATTGGGTTCGCAATCAAGACGCAATGATGACACAAGTGCGGCGCGTACTTCGGTCGGGTGGACGCTTTGTAGCGGAAATGGGTGGGCAGGGGAATATCGCTGCCATCCGCGTCGCATTAATCGCCGTGCTCGAACGCCATGGATTCGCGGGCGCGGAAGATGGAGTGAATTACTATCCCACTCCTCAGATCTATGCGCGCAGACTCACGCAGCATGGGTTCAAGGTTGAGCGTATCGAGTTGATTCCCAGACCGACGCCATTGCCGAATGGAATGAATGCTTGGCTGCGCACGTTTCGCAAGGGAGTTCTCGATAGCCTGCCTGAATTGATACGCGATGAAGTGGTGAAAGAAACCGCCGCATTGCTTGCCGAAGCATTGCGCGATGAGGAAGGGAACTGGATCGCAGACTACGTGCGGCTGCGGTTTATTGCGCTCGCAGTTTAGCTATGTGCTGGAACTTATTCGGATAAGTCGCCAACTTAGACAGAAATAATTGTGATACAGACTTGCATTTCCGCATTAACCTATGGCAAAGTAGTTGCTGCGTAGGAGAAACGCCCGATGAAATTTGAAACCCACAATTCGGTGTGCAGGCTGGGATGGCTCGATGAGAGCATTTCCGGTCGCCGGGCGTACTCTGTTCTTTATCAGTAACGCCCTCGGCGCACCATTCCTGCGCATCGTTCCAGACAAATTGAATATTCTCCCGGGTGGCGAAGAAGCCAGATACTTCGACTGCTAATCGACCGCTCTCAGAGCGTTCTGACTTCGCTTTTACCCCCGGGGTAACTAAGTCCTGATAGGCATAGATTCTCCGCACGCGTATAAGTCATGTGCGTACGGGATATCTATGTTTCTAAATAAGTGGATAACAAATCACCGGTGGTGAAAGAAGAGAGTTACTTCTTCTACCAACCAAGGGCGCGCGGAGTGAGAAGGCTCCGCCGGCCGTTGCTCACTCTGCGGGGTGGGGCGTAGTCCCGATTCGCAAGGCACCGTAGAGCAGAGGCGCCGAGTCCGTCTTTCTTCGCTCGTTCCCCGGTAGGACTTCAAGCAGCGGCTAAAATGCCGCAAACAATTTAGCCGGTGGCGTAGGTTACGGATACTTCGCCTATTACGCGGGTGGTCGGGGGGTCGAATCCCTCTCGGAGCTCCATGTGCTCCGGTAGCTCAGTGGATAGAGCACCTAATGTGCCGCAATCGCTTGTTCCCCGGCTTTCATTGATGGCGCGCCTATGCGTGCGCACAACCACCTGTGACCGGTGGTGTAGGCAACGGATACTTCGGAGCGAATAATGCAGGTTCGAATCCTGCCGCAAGCTTGCACAGTTGTTTCGTCTAACCCAAGACATTCGCCTATATGCCGTCGCCGCTTGTTCCCCGGTCCATAACCTCCGGTTTGCACCGGTTAGAAAGGCAAGGCCATGACTGTAATCAGCATCAAGAGCGGCACACCGGCCGGTTCTACGCACCTGTGCAAACAGTGCACGTGGGGCCAGTACGTGACCGGATACCGTGAGTCGGATCTGGTTGTGATCTGCATGCGGCCGGACCCTAGCTTTACCGTTCCGTTTGTTGTGTATGAGCGTTCAGAGTTCAGCGTCAAGAACAAGCCGTCGTGGGAGCAGATGACGAAGCTGGCGATAGAAGTCGCGCCTCCGCGCGTCTCCAGCAAGATGCGCGGCTTTCAGGTGCAGACCGTGGCAACTCCAGCTGTGCAGGCTGACCTGGAGGACGAGGGCGAAGATGACTTCGCCTGAGGAAGACAAACAATCAAGCCACTGCCGGTGGCGTAGGGTACGGATACTTCGATGGGTGAGGGACCACTTGAGTGTGGTCTTGCAGGTTCGAGTCCTGCCGCCGGAGGAAACTCCGGTGAGATACCGCGCCCGTTTGTTCCCCGGCAGTACTTGATCGACTTGCACCATTTGAAAGGAGGCGACTGAGATGCGCCTGAATACATTGAATCTCAACTTCAAGCTACGCCCCCGCACACATGAGGGAGCGCCTGCTTTTGATCTCGCGCCCGAGCCTGCACTTCGCCGTGCAGGGTTGTCGTGCATGTTGTGGGAGGACGAGTTCTACGAGAGCGGTGTGCACATCGCCGGCCGTATCCGCGGACTTGTGCCTAAGGTCAAGCCTGAGCGTGTTGCCGCACTTGCCGTGGAAGCTCGTGAGCGCATGAAGCTGCGCCACGCACCGCTGTTGCTGGTGCGTGAGATGGCTCGCCACGCAACGCATCGCGGACTTGTTGCCGAGACGCTTGCACGTGTGATTCAGCGCGCCGACGAACTTTCTGAGTTTGTGGCCATCTACTGGGCGAATGGACGCCAGCCTCTCTCCGCGCAGGTGAAGAAGGGGCTCGCTGCCGCGTTCACCAAGTTCGATGAGTACGCGCTGGCCAAGTACGACCGTGCCGGAGCGGTGCGTCTGCGTGACGTACTGTTCCTGTGCCACGCACGTCCTGTGGATGCGGCGCAGGCTGCACTTTGGAAGCGGCTGGCTGAGAATGAACTTGTTGTGCCCGATACCTGGGAGGTTGCGCTCTCGGCTGCGGGACGCATCGAGGACGGCGACAAGCGCGCTGTGTGGCAGCGTCTGCTGACTGAGCGCAAGCTTGGCGCGCTGGCACTTCTGCGTAATCTGCGCAACATGCGTGAGGCCGGAGTGGACGAGCAGCTGGTATTCGAGGCGCTTGCCGCCATGAAGACCGAGCGCGTTCTGCCCTTCCGTTTCCTTGCCGCGGCACGTCATGCTCCGCAGTGGGAAGAGGCTCTTGAACAGGCGATGTTTCGTTCGCTCGAAGGCCGCCCGGCTCGGCTTGCAGGACACACGGTTCTGCTTGTCGACGTGTCGGGTTCGATGGATGCTCCGATCTCGCATCGCTCGGAGATGCGTCGTAATGACGCAGCGTACGGACTTGCGATTCTGTTGCGGGAAATCGCGGAGAAGGTGACGATCTTCACCTTCTCGAATTACGCGGTGCTCGTGCCGTCGCGCCGTGGAATGGCATTGCGCGATGCACTGGACCGCAGCCAGCCGCACCAGGGAACTTATCTGGGGTCAGCGATTGGCAAGGTGGAGTCGAATTGCCGCGATGGCTATGACCGCATCGTGGTGATCACGGACGAGCAGTCGCACGACCGTGTGCCTGCGCCGAAGGGAAAGGGCTACGTGATTAACGTGGCTTCGAATCGAAACGGTGTGGGGTACGGCCAGTGGACGCACATCGACGGCTGGAGCGAGGCGGTTGTGGAGTACATCGCGGAGCTCGAGTCAGTTGATTCAGTGTCCGGAACTCAAACATAAACAAGCACTTTG
>JAGWSG010000207.1 GCA_028876335.1 Acidobacteriota bacterium | reverse complement strand
TCCATCCGTGAACCGGTATCAATAAGGGCTGTGGCGATGATCGTGAGGCTCCCGCCTTCTTCGATGTTTCGCGCGGCTCCGAAAAAACGTTTGGGTTTATGAAGGGCGTTTGAATCCACACCGCCGGAGAGGATCTTCCCTGACGGAGGCACGACGGTGTTGTAAGCGCGGGCGAGACGCGTGATGGAGTCGAGGAGGATGACGACGTCGCGCTTGTGCTCGACGAGGCGTTTGGCCTTCTCGATGACCATTTCTGCCACCTGTACGTGGCGCGCCGCGGGTTCGTCGAAGGTGGAGCTGATGACCTCGCCCTTGACCGAACGTTGCATGTCGGTGACTTCTTCGGGGCGCTCGTCGATGAGCAGAACGATGAGGACGACTTCCGGATGGTTCGCCGAGATGGAGTTTGCGATGGACTGCAGGAGGATGGTTTTACCGGTGCGCGGCGGAGCGACGATGAGTCCGCGCTGGCCCTTACCGACGGGGGTGAGAAGATCCATGACGCGGCCGCTGGTGGCTTCGCGTACCGTCTCCATCTTGATCCGCTCCTGCGGATAGAGCGGCGTCAGGTTGTCGAAGAGGATCTTGTTGCGCGTTTCCTCGGGCGACTCGAAGTTGATGGCCTCAATCTTGACGAGGGCGAAGTACTTTTCGCCTTCATGCGGCGGGCGGACGTTGCCGCTGATGGAGTCGCCGGTCTTGAGGTCGAACTTGCGAATCTGCGAAGGGGAGACGTAGATGTCGTCTGGTCCGGGCAGGTAGTTGTAGTCAGGCGAGCGGAGGAAGCCGTAACCGTCCGGGAGGATTTCAAGGACGCCATCGGCAAAGATGTGTCCTTCCTTTTCACTCTGCGCCTGAAGGATCTTGAAGATCAGATCCTGCTTGCGCAGGCCACTCGCACCTGGAATTTCAAGGGTGCGCGCGATACGGCTCAGTTCCGTGATGTTTTTTTCTTTCAGCTCAGCGATGGTCATGATTCACCTGCGGTCGGGATTTTTGAGATGGGAGTGATGAATGGAATTTGAAAGGATGACTCACCAGCGGCAAGCGGGAGAAGACCCGAAGGAGCGGCCCCGGGGGTGGCCCGCTCAAAATGGGATTCACAACAAATGCCTGGGAAATCGGAACTTCGAGGCTGTTTTGGCTGGTTGTGATGAGTACTTACTTAACAAAGAACCTACTATCAACAAAAAGAACGCCTGTGAGCGGCCGCGAGCCTATGCAGCGCGGCGCGTCTCAACAGTCTGTGTCGCAGCTTGCATAACGGGCGCCGCGGAGCCGGGATTGATGGTGTGAAAACGAACCAGGACTTCGTTGGTCGTATCCTGCAAACGAGTGTTGGGCTTATGCAGCTTGCGGGTGGCCTTGCTGGCCAATTGGCAGAGCTGATAGCGATTGGACACGTGAGTGAGTGCCCCAAAAACCAAATCAGAACGCATAAGAAATTCTCCTTCCAAAAATCCGGTACGTGCGCGGAACTGCGTGGTGCCGGCTATGTACCGGGGAATTGAACGAACGGGTAAAACTACCCGTTGGAATCCTCCCCAAGCTGTTAGACGCAAGAAATGCTTGCCGAGTTTTAAAATCTTGGCGCATTTCCTCATCCACGTGTCCGTCTACAATTCGAATGCTCTAGCTTTTCAGCCGGTTCAGGAATAACTTGCTTAGCTTTTCCCATTCCGGTCACCTACACACCGGTCGTTACACGATATACATCTCTTCAGCTTAGATGCGGGAAAAGGCAATCAGACTGACAGGAGATCGATCTATGCAATCTACCCTTGGTGGATGGCAATCATGAATGTATACCCAGCCCGATGAGGGGTCAACAGTTTTTTAAGGCTGGAAATGATGAAAGATTGCCTGTTTGGGTACATCGGGTTGATGCTTCTAAATCTATTTAAATGATTGATTTACATGCGGATTTTGTCTCTCTGCCCGTCTCATCAGGTGATATTGAAGCGGTGTGTCGATATCTTCGACGTTTCAGGGCATCCACAGGCGAAGTTTTACTGGTCTCACAGGGTTTTTCAGTGATTCAAGCCCAGTAACTGCGATCGAGAGTCCTATATTGGATGGCTTCGGCCAGGTGGGAGACGTTCAGGTGTTCGGCACCTTCAATATCCGCAATGGTTCTGGCCACTTTCAGGATGCGGTCGTGGGCACGCGCGGTTAAGCCCTGTTGCTGCATGGCCCGCTCGAGGAGCCTTTCGGCGTCGGGACCAAGTTCACAATAGGCGCGAATCTGGCGTGTGGTCATTTGCGCGTTGGAATAGATCTTTTCTCCGTGTTTGCGAAAGCGGTCCCTTTGCCGTTCGCGTGCGGCCAGGACGCGGTCACGGATCTCTGAGGAGCCTTCCGCAGCGGCGCCACCGCGTAGCTCCTTGTATTGAACCGCGGGCACCTCTATATGGATATCAATTCGGTCCAGCAGGGGGCCGGAGACTTTTGAGACATAGCGTTGAATCATGGGCGGTGTACACATACACTCGCGCGACTTGTCATTGAAGTAGCCGCAGGGGCAGGGATTCATAGCAGCAGCGAGCATGAAGCGTGCAGGGAAGTTGAGCGACATAGACGCGCGGGCAATGGTAACAGTGTGATCTTCGAGCGGCTGGCGCATGACCTCGAGGACATTGCGCGGAAACTCCGGCAACTCATCCAGAAAGAGCAGCCCATTGTGAGAGAGGGAAACCTCCCCTGGGCGCGGCACGATGCCTCCGCCGATCAGACCCGCGTCGGAAATGGTGTGATGCGGGGCGCGGAAGGGACGCTGGGTAACGAGGCCCTGGGCGGCATCGAGTACACCGGCAACGGAGTGAATCTTTGTGGTCTCCAGCGCTTCATCGAACGAAAGCGGAGCGAGAATGGAGGGCAGGCGCTTGGCCAGCATTGTTTTGCCGGAGCCGGGAGGGCCGATCATAAGAATGTTGTGGCTGCCCGCGGCGGCCACTTCCAGCGCACGCTTGGCGGTTTGCTGGCCGCGCACATCCTTGAAATCAACTGAGAATTGCTGAAGCTCACTGAGCAGCTTTTCGTTTGACACGCGAAAGGGCTCGCGCTGCACCACGCCAACCACAGCCCGATTGAGCAGGTCGATTACGTCCGTGAGCGAGGAGATGGGGTAGACATTCACGCCTTCCACGACGGCTGCTTCCGCGGCGTTCTCTGCGGGGAGGATGAAGTTGGGGATGTTTTTTTCGCGCGCGAGAATAGCCATGGGCAATACACCTGGTACCGGGCGCACGCTTCCGTCGAGTCCGAGTTCGCCGACGATGAGGAATTGGCTGACATCGGAAACCTGCAATGCGCCGTAGGCACCGAGGATGCCGAGCGCAATCGGGAGATCGAAGCCGGAGCCTTCTTTTTTGATGTCGGCAGGTGCGAGATTGACCGTGATGAATGTGGGAGGAATGGCGTAGCCAGAGTTTTTGATGGCGGCGCGCACGCGATTTCGACTTTCGCGCACGGCGGCATCGGGCAGGCCCACGGTCTGGAACACTTCCTTTTCCGCGACATTCCCGCTGTAGTCGATCTCGACGTCGATGAGGTTGGCGTCGATTCCGTAAACGGCAGCGCTGAGTGCTTTAAAGAGCATGGTGATGAGTGGAAGGCAGTCTAGCACCAGATTTTGAGGTGTACAGTGACGAACGTCAGCTATGTTTAGCTGTCACAAGCTTGGGATAATGCATTGGACGGGGGAAGACGCATGGGGGCCGAAGGCGCAAAGCCGGAGATCGAGAAGAAGAGGCGCGATGGAAGGGCGCTTGCGATTGTTGGCGCCCTGGTCATGCTGGCATTCAGCGGTCTGCTTTCAGTCTCCAGCAAAAATGCGATGGGCGATTTTAAAGTCGTCTATTACAGCGCGCGCACCCTGCTGCAACATGGAAATCCCTATAGCGAGCAGGATGTATTGCGCGTTTACCGGGCCGAAGGCCGGGAAAGTATCGGTGAAATTGCCGACAACCGTGCGGTAATGACGCGGTTCATCTACTTCCCCTCTACGCTTGTGGTGTCCGTTCCCATTGCGGCGCTGGGCTATGCGGCAGGACACCTACTCTGGGGGGTGCTGGTGGCGGTGAGCATGTTGCTCGGCGCATGGGCTGTGTGGGATTTGAGCCGCGATGCAGCGCCTTTGTTAGCCGGTGCTTTGCTTGGGCTGCTCCTTTCAGGCAGTTTCTGGGTGTTGCTGCTGGGAAATTCCGCCGCCATCGGCGTTGGACTGTGTGTTTTCAGCATGTGGTGTTTTCTGCGCGAGCGATATGCCGTGGCGGGTGTTGTATGCATGACTATCAGCCTGATGCTCAAACCGCACGATGCGGGGCCCGTCTGGTTGTTTCTTTTGTCTGCCAGTCCTGGCTTGCGGCGCAGAGCGTGGCAAGTGCTGGCTTCATCCGCGGCGATTGGCCTGCCATGCCTGCTCTACGTGCAGGTGAATTTTCCACACTGGTCAGAGAGTGTTCGGAACAACCTCGAGTTCTTCTCGCGTACTGGAGGAATTGCCGATGCCGGGCCAATGGGCTATGTGGGCAGGGTCATGGACCCAATGGTTCAGTTACAGGTTGCAGTCCGGCTCTTCATCGCCAATGCGCGTGTTGCCGACCTGGTGGTCTATTCCGTATGCGGAGTCCTGCTTGTTGTCTGGATAGCCGCCCTGCGCCGCACCCGCAACAGCGTGGATGCCCAATACATTGCACTGGCCGCCATCATTCCTCTGGCGCTGCTTCCTCTGTACCACTTTCAGCATGATGCGAAGCTGCTTATGCTCACAATCCCGGCGTGCGCGGTGCTGGCGCGAGACAAGTTTCTGGCCAAGTCCGCCATTGCATTGACGACCCTTACGATTGCCCTCAATACCGATATTTTGACCTTTGTGCAAGTGGGACTCCTGCACAGCCACGCGACATCCGGGGGCGGCATGAACGTTGCATCGTTGCTTCTCTCTCGCGCTGGAACTCTCGCCCTCTTGCTGCTGACGCTTTTTCTGCTGGCAGCTACATTTTTGTATGTTCGACGCGAAGGTTCATTGGGGGCGGAAGCTGCGACCACCAGGTGAAGAATCGCGAGACATTGACGATTTGTTCGGCCTCCAGACCGATGAAGGAAGTGACAGCTCGCGGGCGGCAGAAAGATGTCTCTGTTGCAGACATTTGGAGTGGGCAATCGGCATTTCGGTCCCGATTTAGACCGGACCTATGACGAACGTTAGGTCTGTTGACACGAATGTGGGAGACCAAGGCACGTACCGGTGTGATAGTGTCGCATCGAAAGCTGCCGAAAAGGCAACAAAAGCGAGATAGATCACATGGTATTGCGCACACGTGGAGGGAACTCCTCCCAGGATGAACTTGGCAACTCGATGGGCACTGTTGAACGCCTGGTTGAGGTGGTGCATCAGTTGTCGCTGGCCAAGAGTTTCGACACGATTGTGGATATTGTGCGCAGCGAGGCACGCGCTCTGTTGAAAGCCGATGGCGCGACAGTTATTGTGCGCGACGGGGATTTCAGTTTCTACGTGGATGAGGATGCTATTTCTCCGCTGTGGAAGGGAGCACGGATTCCGCTTTCAGCGTGCGTCAGCGGATGGGTGATGGAACACAAGCAGGCGGTGTCGATCAAGGACGTATTCGACGACAGCCGGGTTTCGGGCGATCTTTACCGGGCCACCTTCGTTCACGCGATGTCGATGGTGCCCATTCGCACGGCAGACCCGCTGGGCGCCATTGGCGTGTACTGGGCCTCGCACTACCGGGCGAGCGAAGAGCAGATGCGACTGCTGCAAGTGATGGCGGACGCAACTGCCGTGGCAATGGAAGACGTTGCCATTCAGCAGGAACTGGAAGAGCGAGTCATTGAACGCAACACTCAGCTTGAGGCGGCGCATCGCGAACTGCGGGAGCTCACCCTGATGGATGAAGCAACCGGTTTGTATAACCGTCGCGGTTTTGAGTTGTTGGCGATGCAATTGCTGGGTCTGGCGCAACGCTCCTATGAAACAACGTGGCTGTTGCTGGCGGATATTGACGGACTGCAGCCGGTGAACGACGGATTGGGCCGCATAGAGGGTAATAAATTGCTGGAGGCAGCGGCGCGCATTCTGCGGGAAGCTTTCCGTGGGAGCGATGTAATCGCGCGCATGGATGAGGCGGCCTTTGCGGTCCTTGGCGTCAGCAATCCGCATCCGGCGGATTTTGCCGACCGCCTTCAGCTCTATATCGACGCCTACAACCAGACCAGCGGCGCGGCAGTGCCGCTTACCATGAGTATCGGTCTGGCACAGGCACGCATGTCGGAACATCCAACCCTTGGCGAGATGCTGAACAAGGCGGAAGAGGCTATTTCGAAGTCGAAACGCACGCGGCGAAATCCCGGGAGCGTTGCCTGCAACTAAGAAAACTCTGCGCACGGTAAAAGGGCTAGAATCACACCGTGGCCACGAGTCTCTTTGACCTCTACAAAATCGGAGTTGGGCCTTCAAGCTCACATACTATGGGCCCGATGAAGGCCGCGCGTGCCTTTGCGCAAAGGCTTTCCGAGCGCGGTTTGCTTCAACGCGTAAAGCGCGTGCGCGTGGACCTGTACGGATCACTTGCGTTGACCGGCAAGGGGCACGCAACAGACCGGGCGGTATTGCTGGGACTTTCCGGATTTGAACCGGCCACAATCGATCCGGGGGCTATAGAGGCAACCGTTGGGTGCATCCGCGCTGGAAAGAAATTGGCTCTTGATGGTACGGCGGTTGTGTGCTTCGATGAGGCGGATTCGTTGATTGAGCACCGGGATACTCTCTATCCGCCGGGTGCAAGAATCGAACATCCGAATGGAATGCGATTTGAAGCGCTTGATGCGGATGGCGTAGCGCTAGAGATGTGCACCTACTTTTCCATTGGCGGCGGTTTCATTGTCGAGGATGGTGAAGATGCGGCTTCGCAGCCAATTATCCAGAATGAGATTGAAGTGCCGTTTCCATTTCGAACCGCGGCTGAGTTGCTACGCATTGCGGATGCCAATGAGATCTCGATCAGCCAATTAATGCTTGAAAACGAGTGCGCACGGATGGACCACACGTGCGCTACGGCGCCGGTTGAACAGGTGCGCCAGGGAATTGAGCGGATCTGGCAGACGATGCGCGATTGCGTGGTACGCGGCATTGCGACGGAAGGAATCCTGCCGGGTGGGCTAAACGTGCGGCGGCGCGCGCATCGGCTGGCGGAGAGACTGCGCGAAAAGGAAGCCAACGGTTTACGCAGCGATCCGCTGGCGCCGCTGGACTGGGTGACGGTATACGCAATGGCGGTGAATGAAGAGAATGCCGCCGGCGGCCGCGTGGTAACGGCACCGACGAATGGAGCGGCAGGTGTGGTGCCGGCGGTGGCGCACTACTATGAGCGATTTGCTCCTGAAGCTGACGACGAGGGGATTCTGAGATTCTTTCTGACTTCGGCCGCGATTGGAATTCTCTACAAGGAGAATGCCTCCATCAGCGGTGCGGAAGTGGGATGCCAGGGAGAGGTTGGGGTTGCATGCTCCATGGCTGCCGGTGGGCTGGCAGCTGCGCTGGGAGGAACGAACGGCCAGGTGGAACATGCTGCGGAGATCGCAATGGAGCACAACCTGGGAATGACGTGCGACCCTATTGGAGGTCTGGTGCAGATTCCCTGCATTGAGCGCAACGCCATGGGCGCGGTGAAGGCGGTGCATGCAGCGCGGATAGCGATGAACGAGACCGAAGGACACAAAGTATCTCTCGATCAGGTAATCAAAACGATGTACCAGACGGGTCTCGACATGCAGTCGCGGTATAAAGAGACAAGCCTGGCGGGGCTGGCGCTGAACATTATTGAATGCTGACAGCGACTGCTGCGTCAGACTTTTGGAGAACTCACCGTACGCGAAGAGAGGACCTACTTGGCCGAGTTGGAACCTGAGGACCAGTTGAATGAGCAGGGTGTTCCGCGTCCGGCAGTCCCCGAGCCGTCAACTCAGTCTCATACTGACAGCACGATCGCCAACGGTTCGATGGACCCTGATAACACTGCACACTCACGCAGTCTGGCCCCGTGGTGGCACACGGCGGTGCTGGTCGCAGGGATACTTCTGCTTTCGCTGACTGGCACAAAGCGTCTGGGGGCCGGCGGAGGTCTAGCGTCTCACCGCATGTTCACTTACGGCTCAACGATTGCGATGCAACTGGTAATGCTGGGATGGGTGTGGCTGGGGCTGCATCTGCGCAAGGTTCCGTTCCTCACTCTGTACGGTGTGCGACGCAAAGGGGCAAAGAAGTGGTTTCTCGACGCCGGTGTAGCACTTTTGTTCTGGTGGGTATCTCTGTTTGTACTGGGGTCGCTTAACCTGGGTTGGCTGACTGTGGACGCGGCAATTCATCATCAACCGCTTCCTATGCATGCGGGAAAAATGTCTGAGGTCAATCAAGCACAGCGTCATCAGGTGCGCCTGATTTCGCAACTTGCACCCGAAGGTGGCGCAGAATTTGCGATGTGGTTTGTGTTGTGCGCGGTAGTCGGCGTGGTGGAAGAGACCGTGTTTCGCGGATATCTGCAGAGTCAGTTTACGGCGTGGGCAGGCGGAAAAGCCGCGTACGGCGTGGTGTTTTCAGCATTGGTCTTTGGTGCGGCGCACGGATACGAAGGTATTCGCAGTATGGTGTTGCTCGCCGTGTTCGGAGCCTTGTTTGGTGTACTGGTGCTTTTACGGCGAAGTTTGCGCTCCTGCATTTACGCGCATGCATGGCACGATTTTGTCACCGGAGTGACGCTCTCACTGCTGCGTTCTCATCACATGTTGTGAGCTCTACATCACAGTGAGATTCGGGGTAGGAAATTGGCTGCAAAAATTGTTGCCACTTTTTCCACTTCATGTGTGTTTTTTTCTTGACACTGAGCAAGCATGAATCTATACATTCCTCAACTGCAATAAATATTGCAGTTTCGATGCAACCCATCGAAAAGGGAGAATAGGCAAATGGCAACCAAGAAAGCAGCCAAGAAGGCACCTGCGAAGAAGGCAGCAAAGAAAGCCGCCAAGAAGAAGAAGTAACTGGCAACCATCAACAAGGCAACACAAGAGGGGGATGCAAATGCATCCCTCTCAGTGTTTCTGCATTCGGTAAACTGATACGAAAAGGTGCATGAATAAAGGCGAATGACGAGACGACGCTGGATTGCCGACAAGTGGGATGACGAGACCGCGACGCTGACGGGATCACAGGCGGCGCATCTTGCACGCGTGTTGCGGGCCGAACGCGGCATGAAGGCCGATGTGGTGGCGGGTGGTCGACTCTTCCATTCCACGGTGGATGAAGTGCGGCAGGACGACAATGGAGAAATGGAAGTCCGCTTTGCTTTGCTTGATGAGGCATCGGCAGAGAGTGCATTGCCTATTACGCTGGTAATGGCGGTCTACAAGTTCGACCGGATGGAGTGGGCAATCGAGAAGGCGACGGAACTGGGTGTGGCTGCAATTGCTCCGGTCATCGCACGGCGAAGCGAAAAGCATCTCGCGCAGTCGGCCGCCAAACGTGCGGAGCGATGGAGACGCATTGCGCGTGAAGCGGCACAGCAGTCACGCCGCAGCGACGTTCCGGAGATTCATGATCCAGTTGTATTGAAGGAACGAATGCAGCTGGAGATGAATGCGGTGCGCATCGTTCTTGCGGAGCAGGAGCGTGCGACGATGTTGCACGAGACCGTGCAAGGGGCGATTCAGGACCACGAAAGTACGCCTGCATTCGAGATTGCTGTTGGACCGGAAGGTGGATGGGCTCCCGAAGAAGCGAAGATGTTCGAGGCGAATGGATGGAAGGCGGTCTCGCTCGGGTCGAGGATTCTACGTGCGGAGACGGCCGCAATCGCGGCGCTGGCTGTGACGGCTTCACTCCTGGAGTAGTCGCGGCTCTTTAAAGCGAAACGCCACGCTTCCAGGGAATGAAATCGTACTGGCCCAGTTGCTCGGCTTTGGTGAGCTTGTCGCCGTTTGCAACTTCAATACACAACTGCATCAGTTCATCCGCGCATTGGGGAATGGACTTTTCACCGGTGACAATCGCACCGGCATCGAAGTCGATGATATCGCCCATACGCTCGGCGAGCTGAGAGTTGGTAGAGATCTTAATTACCGGCGCGACGGGGTTCCCTGTCGGCGTGCCCAGGCCCGTGGTGAAGAGAACGAGGTTGGCGCCCGATCCGGCCTGCGCAGTAACACACTCCACGTCGTTGCCCGGCGTGCAGAGAAGAGTGAGTCCCTTCGAGCGGGTGTAATTGGGATAGTCGATCACGTCGCGGACGGGACCAACTCCGCCTTTTCGTGCCGCGCCAGCGGACTTGATGGCATCTGTGATCAGGCCGTCGGCAATATTACCGGGGGATGGATTCATTTCGAAGCTGGAATGCGCTGCCTTGGCACGCGCGGAGTAAACCTGCATTAAATTGAAAAACCGGTAGGCAACCTGATCAGTGGCACATCGGTTGATGATTTCCTGCTCGACGCCATGGAGCTCTGGGAATTCACTGAGGATGGTTTTCCCGCCAAGTTCTCCGAGCATGTCCGAGAGATAACCGAGGGTGGGATTGGCGGAGATACCGCTGAAGCCGTCCGAACCGCCGCACTTGAGGCCGACGGTAAGTGCGGTAATGGGCGCGGGCTTGCGGACAACGCTATTTGCCGAGCTAAGAGCGGCGAATGTTTCATCCAGTGCACGCGTCATCAGAGCAGACTCACGGCCGGATTTCTGCTGATCGAAAATCAGGACCGGTTTGGTCATCTTCGGGTCGCGCGCACGCAGTTCGTCCATCAGGATGTCTGCCTGCGAGTGCTGACAACCGAGGCTGAGCACAGTTGCGCCCGCGACATTGGGGTGGTGAATGTATCCGGCAAGCAGACCACAGAGCGCCTGTGCGTCCTGGCGCGTGCCGCCGCAGCCGCCCTGGTGAGTAAGAAAGCGAATTCCATCGATGTTGGGAAAGACTCGATGGGCGCGGGCCTCGACAATGGCGGTCTGCGAATCATCCCTGTTGCCCGATTTCCCGTGAACAAGGTTGCGGACATGCTGGCGATAGCTGGAGTTAGCGATTCCGTATCCAAGTTCCTCTTCCAGAGCTTCCTTCATGCGCTCGATGTTGCGGTTCTCGCAAAATACGAGCGGCAGCACGAGCCAGTAATTGCGTGTGCCCACCTGCCCGTCGGCGCGGTGAAAGCCATTGAAGGTGAAGTTAGCCCAGGGTGTGGGATCGGGAAGAGAGTGATGCGAAGGCCGCCGCGTGGAGGAGTAGTCGGATGCGCGATGGCGCACGTTGGTTGTCGAAAGCAAGCCTCCCCGTGGGATGAAGGCAGTTGTTTCACCCACAACCATTCCATACATGATGACGAGGCTGCCGGGATTAAGGTCAACAAGCGCGAGTTTGTGCTTGGCTGGAATGTTGTCGACCACCGGACAGGATGCAGGTCCGTAGTGAACGGTAGAACCGTCTTCAAGCGGCACAAGTGCGACGAGCACATTATCACGGGCATCAAGGTGAAGGACTGTTTCCGGCATGGGTATTCCTCGAACGGGCGCTGGGCAGCAGATTGTGCCAAAACAAAGCATACATCCAGAGCCCCGGCAGCGAACGGGTAGCCCCGGCCACTATGATCAAAGGTTCGAGTAGGAATTGCGGAGGTAAACGAGCCAAGTGAAAGCGATTGTGCTGGAAGAGCCGGGGAAAGTTGTCTTGAAGGAAGTGGCAGAACCGGAGACTGGAAGTGATGATGAAGTGATGCTTGCTGTTCGTTACATTGGCTTGTGCGGCAGCGACCTGAATTCTTATCGCGGAAAGAATCCGTTGTTGAGCTTTCCCAGAATTCTGGGACACGAGGTCTCGGCCGTTGTGGCTGAAACAAATCCGAAGCATCCGGAGTGGCGCGCCGGTACGCAGGTTACGCTTTCTCCTTACAACCACTGCGGCGTGTGCGCTTCGTGCCGGCGACAGCGTTACAACGCATGCAAGAACAATCTGACAATGGGTGTAATGCGCGATGGAGCAATGTGTGAGCGCATTTATATGCCGGCATCGAAATTGTTTGCTGCAAATCTGTCATTGAAGGAACTGTGCCTTGTGGAACCGCTGACTGTAGGCTTTCACAGTTCGGCGCGAGGGAATGTTGCACCGGGCGAAACCGTAGCCGTTATCGGTTGCGGCGGAGTGGGGCTTGGCGCAGTGGCGGGAGCGGCTCATCGAGGCGCGCGTGTGATTGCGATTGATGTGGATGATCGAAAGCTTTCTACAGCAAAGAAGGCCGGTGCAGTGGAAGCAATTCATTCAGGGCGAGAGAACGTGCACGAACGTCTCGCCGAACTCACTGATGGTTTGGGGCCGGATGTAGTGATCGAAGCGATTGGATTGCCAGATACGTATCGCATGGCCGTCGAGGAAGTCGCATTCACGGGACGGGTCGTCTATATCGGCTATGCAAAAGAGCCGGTGAGCTACGAGACGAAATACTTTGTGCAGAAAGAGCTCGATATTCGTGGTTCGCGTAATGCGCTGCCAGAGGATTTTCGAGAGGTAATGAAGTATTTGGAGGCAGGCACTTTTCCCGTTGACGATGCTGTGACGCACATTGTGCCGATGGAGCAGGTGCCTGTAATTCTGGAGCAATGGAGTCGCGAGCCTGTGAAGTTCTCAAAGATCATGGTGGAAGTGAGCCGTTGATCAGGCTTCACGCTCCGGGATGATTTCAAAGATAAAGTATCAATACAGAAAAGATTGCAAATCGGACTCGGCAAATGATATACGGTTGCGACGGATAGAAAGCCCATCTGTGCTTGCCATAAGATGCGAGCGCGCGATGCATGGGCCGGGAGGAAAGACGATGCGATCGATCCATGGTCAGGAATGTGTCAATAGAAAGCTTCATTTAACGTTTTGTGCGCTGGTCGCGTTGGCGGCTGCTGCGGCGCCTGCGTTGTATGCGCAGGAGGATTCAGGACCAAAGGTTGAAGTTGACTGGAGTAAGACGACTCTTGTCTCGAAGTCAACGCCGACATTGCAGGTGGTGGTGAATCCGCCGCTGCGTCCTGGAAACCCCCTGAGCGAGGCATCCTTCAAGGCGCTCAAAGAGCTGGGCGCAAATGACGTGCGCTATGTTCCGTGGCTGCCCTATCCGAAGCTTGCTGTCGCTGAACTTGAGCCTCCCACGGCAACCAAGACAAGCTGGGACTTCACACTGATCGATCCCATGACGAAGGACTTTCTCAACGCAACTGCCGGTCATCCGACAGTGATGAATTTCAGCACAATTCCAGCGTGGCTTTTCAAGACCGACAAGCCAGTTACGTATCCGGAGGACCCGAATAAGCCGGTGTGGAATTACACGCAGGGGACAGAACTGCGCGACCCAAGTGGCAAAGAGCTGGGCGACTACTACGCGCGACTGGTGAGCTGGTACACGAAAGGCGGATTCACCGACGAGCTTGGCAAGCGCCACGAGTCGGGCTATCACTACTCATTCCCCATTTGGGAAGTGCTCAATGAGGTTGATTTTGAGCACAACATGACACCGAAGCAGTACACGGACCGCTATGACGCGATTGTGAGCGCGATTCACAAGGTGTCACCGGAAACGAAATTCATGGGCCTTGCGCTGGCGATTCCGGGCAACAATCCGCAGATGTTCGAGTACTTCCTGAATCACAGGAATCACGAGGCGGGAATTCCACTCGACTATATTTCCTATCACTTCTACGCTTCGCCGGCTCCGGGGCAGGACATTAACAGTTGGCAGTACACCTTCTTTGACCAGGCTGCTGGATTCCTGAATACAGTGCATTACATCGAAGAGATCAGGAAGCGGCTCTCGCCGGAGACGAAGACGGACACAGATGAACTCGGCGTGATTCTGCCTACGGATAACAAGCCTGGTGACGATGTGCCGCCGCCGAAGAAGTACTGGAATCTGGCAGGCGCGCTCTATGCGCACCTGTTCATCGAGCTTTCGCGTCTGCAAATTGACGTGATTGGAGAATCGCAGCTTGTTGGTGTACCAACCCAGTTTCCAAGCGTGAGCATGATGAACTGGCAGAACAACAAGCCCAATGCGCGGTTCTGGGTGTTGAAACTGATTCATGACAACTTCCATCCGGGCGACAAGCTTGTGCAAACCAAGCTAGATGGGGCGGGCTCAGGCGATTTGACATCGCAGGGATTTGACACACCGAATGGGCACAAGCTGCTCCTGGTGAACAAGCGCAATCATGAGATCGATGTTGCAGTACCCAGCGCGGGGCATATGACGGCTCTGACAGTGGACGAGTCGACGGGTGACGGGCCGGCACAAAGTGAGCCAGTATCGAACGGAACTGTGAAGCTAGCGCCGTTTGCTGTGACTGTTGTGAGTTGGTGAGCGATGGCGGAATTGAAGCGATATGCCTTTCAATTGAGGATTAAGCCGGGGGCGGAGGCTGCCTACGACGAGTCGCACAAAGCTGTATGGCCGGAGATGCTGGCATTGTTGAAGCGTGCGGGGATTTCGGAATACTCCATCTACCGGCGTGATCAACTTCTGGTGCTCGCGCTGCGTTGTGAGGACTTTGAGGCGACGTGGCGCATCATTGAGGCCGACCCGGTGAATACGCGGTGGCAACAGGCAATGGCACCCTTCTTCGAAACGCTGGAGGGCTTGCGGCCGGGCGAGCGCTTCCCCATGATGGAAGAGGTCTTCTACCTGAAGTAGACCGGCGAGTGAGGACAACCAATGAACAGCAATGAACCCCTCCGCGTGGGGCTGTGCGGTATTGGCCTTGAAGCGTATTGGCCCCAGTTTGCGGGTCTTGAAGCACGTCTGAAGGGGTACGTCGCAGAAGTGGCGGAGAAACTGAAGCGTCCCGGAGTGGAGGTTGTGAATCTGGGCCTGATTGATGCGCCGCAGCGTTCACTGGCAGCCGGACGCGCTGCACGGCGCGCCGACATCGATATGCTGTTTCTCTACGTGACGACCTACGCCTTGTCGAATACTGTATTACCGCTTGTGCAGCGTTCGGGCGTTCCCGTTGTGATTCTGAATCTGCAACCAAAGTCTGCCATTGACTACGCAGCGTTCAACAAGCTGACGGACCGCACCGCGATGACGGGCGAGTGGCTGGCCTATTGTTCCGCGTGCCCTGTCCCGGAGATTGCGAATGTGTTGCAGCGTGCGCGGATTCCATTTCATCAGGTGACTGGCATTCTGGACGAAGACGCGACGTGGAGCGAGATTGAGCAGTGGCTGGCCGCAGCGCGCGTACGGGCAGCACTGGGATCGGCAAGGCTTGGGCTCATGGGCCATTACTACTCAGGCATGCTCGACATCATGACCGATGTGACGCTGGTGTCGATTGCGTTTGGTACCCACGTGGAGATCGTGGAAGTGGATGAGCTGACGGCGCTGGTTGCTGAGGCGGAACAATCAGAAGTTGCCGCTCGGGTGGAGGAGTTCAGCACCGCATTCGAGGTGCAGCCAGATTGCCCGCACGAGGAACTGGAACGCGCGGCGCGAACATCTGTTGCTCTCGACCGATTTGTAGCGAAATATGAGTTGGACGCGATGGCGTACTACTACAAGGGCTCCGGAGTGGCCTCGAATGAAGACACGATGAGTTCGATCATTCTGGGGACGTCGCTGCTCACAGCGCGGCATATCCCCGTGGCCGGTGAGTACGAAGTAAAGAACGCGGTGGCGATGAAGATTATGGACCTGCTGGGTGCGGGTGGATCGTTTACCGAGTATTATGCGATGGATTTCAACGACGATTTAGTCCTGATGGGGCACGATGGGCCGGGCCACATTGCGATTGCCGAAGGTAAAACCAAGGTGCGACCGCTGAAGGTTTATCACGGCAAAGTAGGGCGTGGTCTCTCTGTCGAGATGAGCGTAAGGCACGGTCCTGTTACATTGCTGTCCGTTGTCGAAGATGCGGAAAAGCGGTTCAAGCTGCTGGTGGCTGAAGGCGAGTGCGTAGCCGGTCCGATTCTTGAAATTGGCAACACAAACAGTCGCTACAGATTTCCGCTTGGCGCGCGCGGGTTCGTGAATGCATGGAATGCCGAAGGGCCGGCGCACCATTGCGCAGTGGGCGTAGGACACGTGGCGGCGACGATTGAGAAGCTGGCCGCACTCTGCGGGCTTGGCTACAAACGTGTGTGCTGAACCGCTCTAAATTTTTCCGAAGTGCAAAAGCAAGCCACCCAAAGCTCCGCCGATGAGTGGGCCAAGGATGGGGATGGGTGCATATGCCCAGTTGGAACCACCCTTGCCCGGAATAGGCAACAGGAAGTGCACCAGGCGCGGTCCAAAGTCTCGGGCGGGATTAATGGCGTATCCCGTAGTGGCACCGAGTGAGAGACCGATGCTCCAGACAAGACTGCCCACCAGCCATGGTGCGAGCGCAGGTGCGGGGCCGGTGGCGGAGACACCCTGCGAACCGATGGCTCCCGCGACGACAACGAGCACCATGGTGCCGATGATTTCACTGAGAAGATTGAAGGGTGTGTTCTTGACTGCGGGCGCCGTGCAGAAAATGCCGAGTTTCGCCGCAGGGTCCTCTGTCAGGCTCCAATGGGGACCATATTGCAGCACCATGAGTACTGACCCGCACATGGCACCGGCAAGCTGAGCAGACCAATAGAGGCCAAGCTGCGAGTAGTTGCCCGTATTGACCGCCATTGCCATTGTGACGGCAGGATTGAGGTGCGCTCCGCTACTGCCGAAGGCCTGTGCAATCAGGACGCCGCAAAGAACTGCGAGTCCCCACCCAGTGGCGATCACCATCCAGCCGGAATTCTGGGCGTAGGACTTTTTCAATGTGACTGCGGCACAGACACCGTTGCCAAGGAGCAAAAGTACAAGTGTGCCGAGAAATTCACCGAACCAGACTGAGTGCATTCTTGATCTCCAGAGAAACAGAATCGGTTTCTAAAATATGCAAAAAGCCGCCAGCGCATGCGGCTGCTTACTAAAACCAAGTCTTGCGCTTGTATTCCAGGTATTCTTCGCCAAAGGTTTGTTCGAGAATAGCCTCTTCCTTGCCGCTGCGCCAGATTTGCAGCGGGGCCAAAACGGCGAGAAAGAGAATGAGCCACGGGTTGCCTGCCCAGATGATGACGCCCGTGCACAGCAAAAATCCGAAGACGTAAATGGGATTGCGAATGCGGGAATAGAGGCCGGTTGAGACCAGAGTGGATGCCTTGGCCCCGACGCTGAAGGCACGGCCCAACTGCACCCTGGCGATGACAAGCAGGAGAAACGAGGGAACGGCGATGGCAAGTCCGGCCACCCGCATCGGCGTGAGTGGAAGATGCGAGACGCTGCGCGCGAACAAAAGTGCCGCGACGAGGATGAGAAGGAGGGTTCCGATGTTGAGTTTCATGAAACCTCTTTTACGGTCGCAGGAGCGATGGGGATGTGCCTTTAGTGCATGATGCGGAAACTCAAGAATTGTGCACTGCCGGGCGTGGAGTCGCCAAGTGCGGGAATTGATGCGGCCTGATTTTCAGGCGATTTTGCTGCCTTCAAGCAGGCTGGGAATGGCGGCGCGGAGACGAGTGCGTGCGCATCTCGGCGCTTTATTCCGCGAGCGATGATGTGCAGGGTGTTTTTCTCTCGCGGCGGTGTTTATTGTGCCGATGGAATTGCCGAGCTGTACCTGGACCAATGGGTGAGTAGCTCGTTTACGACCGTATGGCCGACGGTGTAAGCCGCCTCAAGAGATGGCATATATGCACTGTAGGATCCCAGTCGCTGGCGAGCGAGGCTCGTCGCAGCATCCAGGCCGCGCGGCTGCTGGTCAAAATTGCTGATGGTGCGCAGAACGAGAACGCGGTTTCCATCTGCCTTACCTGCTGCCGCAAGTCCATCGATGGAGAGCAGAGTCCCGGTATCTTCCATGGCCGTAGTCGCAAAGTGGCCCTGTCCGTTTGTGAAATAGGTGATCCACTCATCCGCCCACTTATCGAGCAATTTGCCGTGCCAAAAGGTCGAGGAGGAAATCTCATCGCCTTCTGTGACTATGGGAGGTAGTTGCGCTGCCTTGCCATCGTAGTTGCCGCGAATCGCACGCAGCTTTTCATCGTCGGCAAGAGGAATATCTTTTGTCAGTCGATACGCCCATTTCTCAAGCCCGTGGTTGAGCTCGAAGACCTGGTTGGGCGTTGGCTCTGCGGGCCTTTCGAAAGGGATGGTCTTGCGCAGCGGTACATAGCCGGTTGGCCAGTTCTTCGGGATTTCGCGCTCATCGATCTCGTAGGCCAGGTCTCCATCCACCACCCAGTTTGCCCAGACAGCGGAACCAAGAGAAACACGCTTTGGATTTCCTCCGGAGATTCCGGCAATGATCCAGTAGGCATGTGAGAAATCGAAACGCGGGTCTTGGCCGACAGCCATGAGCGTGGCCGCAGCATGTGCCGTACCCGCACCGGTAAGAATTGCCATCTCTCCCCGGTCGTTCATGCGGACGGAGTGATAGGCGGCGGGAACCTCGTAGACGTGGTCGAGGTGATCGCGTTCGACCCAATACTGCAACTCGCCGGGTCGGTCGCCTGTGTCGTTGCCCAACTCAAACATGGCTACGACAACGACCTTAACGGGGATAGGGGCCTGCGCAGGCTGAGAGGAACTCGCCTGAAGGGCGGCTGATTGGCTAATGAGAAAGGTAAGTAGAGCAGCGGAGAGAGTTCGAAAGCGAAAAACCATGAAAAATGCCGTCCAAATTGTGCAACTTGCGAGTGAGTATGACATTATTTTCACATGGGTACATGTTTTTCCGGGGTTATTTTCAGCTTTGTTGAAGGTAGAATCAGGGCATCTTACCCGAGATCATGTGTAACTACTCTAAGTCGGCGAAGTATGGCCGGCACCCGGGCAGAGGCTCGTTGCAGCAGAATTTGCGCGACAGAGCCAAAAACGCACAAATCAAGTGAATTGTGTACACAAGAGCTGCTTTGAGGAATTTTGGAACTATCTGACCTTAGAGGCGGACCGCTGTTCTTACTTGAATTCGAACCATTTACTAAGGAGAACCAGAACGCAATGAATATTATTTCTTCGACTCAGAAGACCCTTCGAGGCCTTTTGCGGGTCGGGCTCTTCTGCGCGTCTGTGCTGGTGTTGTTTGCAACACCAGTCATAGCGCAGGATGCCGGACTGGGTACCATCAGCGGTACCGTCACCGATCCCAATAACGCGGTCGTCGCCGGTGCAACCGTGACTGTGCTGCAAACTGACACGGGTATTTCACGTCAACTGGTGACCACCTCTGCGGGTACGTATACGGCCACATTTCTCAAGCCAGGGCGCTATCAGGTGACTCTTGTCGCTCCGGGGTTCGCAAAAGTGGTCCGCAAAGACGTGACTGTACTCGTCGGTCAGACAGTAAATGTGGATGCGCAATTGCCCGTTGCTACGGCTTCAGACACAGTGACGATCACAAGTGAAGCCCCGCTTATTGATACGGAAAAGATCTCAACTTCGCAGGAAATTGGACAGGAAACGATCAGCAACATGCCGGTGAATGGACGCCGGTATGACAACTATGTGCTGATGACTCCAAACGTGGCTCCGGACGGAGCAAGCGGCCTGATTTCATACCGTGGCATTTCGTCTTTGTACAACTCGAACCTGATCGACGGAGCGAACAACAACCAGGCGTTCTTCTCCGAGGCGCGTGGACGCGCGACGGGTGCTCCTTATGTCTATTCGACAGATTCGATTCAGGAGTTCCAGTCAGCATCGGGCCCTTACTCTGCCGAACTCGGTCAGGCCGCAGGCGGACAGATCAATGCGATTACCAAGTCGGGCACGAACAATATGCATGGCGATCTGTTTTATTTTCTTCGCTATCCCGGCCTGAACGCGCTGGACCCCTACGGTAAGGCACACGGTGTCTTTACCCAGCCTGTACATCAGCAGCACCAGTTTGGCGGATCGATCGGCGGACCCATCAAAAAGGACAAGCTGTTCTACTTCTTCACTTATGACGGTTTCCGCAAGGTGAACCCGATCACCTACATCTCCACGGCGCCGTACAGCGAGCTTTCCACATCGATTCAGTCTGGCAGCACAGCCTATTGCAAGTCTCCTTTGACTGTTAGCCAGTGCCAGACTGCTCTGGATTACCTGACCGGCAGAATCGCCGGAGTAGGTGGCTATAAGCTGCAGGGTCTGTATCCCCGTACGTGGGACCAGAACATCTTTTTCCCTAAGCTCGACTGGCAGATCACCCCGAAGAACCTGGTATCCGCCGAGTTCAACTGGGATAATTTCAAGCTGCCAAACGGTTACAACTCGTCCAGTACTTCAGTCAACAACGGTGTCACGCAGAATGGTTCAACGGTCTATCACGAACGTTTCTTCATCGCGAACTGGACCGCGGTTCTGAATGCGAGCTCCGTAAATCAGATGACCTTCCAATGGGCGCGTGATCTGGAGACGGCGGGCGCAAACGCCTCCGGACCTTCTGTCGCGATTACGAGCATCGCCTCCTACGGCATGCCCAACGCGCTGCCTCGCCCAGCGTTTCCTGATGAACATCGTTGGGAGATCGCGGATACCTACTCGAAGACTTTCGGACGCAACACACTGAAAGCCGGCTTCGATCTGAACCTGATCGACGAACTGGCCATCAACCTGTTCCAGGGTGGCGGTATCTACACCTATAGGCCTGGTACACCGGAAGACGCCTTCGCCAATTGGGTGCAGGACGTTTACGGAGTGAATGGTGGCAAGCACTACACCTCCTTCACTCAAGTGAACGATCCTATCACCGGCATTGGCAAAGACGACGCATGGCAGAAGGTTCTGGGCGCATTTGTGAACGAGCGCTATAAGGTGAGCCCGAAATTCCAGGTTTCACTTGGTCTGCGTTACGACATTCAGATGATGCCGCAACCTCCCATGCCGAATAAGACCAGTGCTCTGGCCGAGCTATATACTTCGAAGATTCATATCGGCAAGGCCAACTTCCAGCCTCGCTTCGGCTTTAACTGGAACCCGTTCCCCAAGACAGTTATTCGTGGTGGCTACGGAATGTTCTATGGCCTGACGCAGGCTTCCACGTATTACACCATCCGTGCGGAAAATGGCGTCTTCCAGCAACAGTACAACGCAGGCCCGACTACATCGTGGGCTCCTGCAAACCTCGGTGTTCTGTTTACACCTCCGGGGCCGGCACTGGCTGCTCCGTTTGACGGCGCACTGACTCCTGTGGTGCAGAACACTGGCGCGTCTCTTGCTCCATTGGCTGCACGCGGTCTTGATCCCAAGTTCAGCAATCCGTATTCGCACTCATGGGATCTCGCAATCGACCAGGAGCTGCCCGGCCACATCGGCCTGACGGTCGGCTACGTGGGCAATCGCGGCATGCGTCTGCCCAGGTTTATTGACACGAACGTGCAGCCGGCGACAGAGACCAAGAGCTACGACATTGTGAACGCTGCAGGCGTTACGCAGGAGACGGTCACACTGCCGTGGTATACACAGCGCGTAACAACCGATACTGCCGGTGTGTTGACGGGTTTCTCCGACATGAACACCTGGTACCACTCCATGGTGGTAACGGTGAAGAAGCCTATGGGCCATGGCGTGCAGGTGCTTGTTAATTACACCTGGGCCAAGGCTATGGACAACGGTGAGGTGGGAGGCGTGAGCGGAACCTTTAACGGAACCGACGTGCCGATCGATCCGAACAACTACAAAGCCGAGTACGCACGCTCTGACCTTGATCTTCGGAATCGCTTTGTGGGCAGCCTGATCTGGTCTCCAAAGGTCCGGACCTCGGTGACTCCGCTTGGCTACATCGCAAACGGCTGGACTCTTTCAGGCGGATTTACGGCGCAGACCGGTTTCCCGCTTACGGCGATGATGAGCAACTACCCGACCAGTGCACTTTCCTCGCCCGGCATCTTCGGCAATGGTGGCCTTACCGGCGCTTCGGTTAGCTGGTTCAACTTTGGAACGGCGGTGAGGACTCCGGAGCTTGGCCGCAACTCCTTCCCCGGAGCCGGTCTGCGGAACGTGGATGCTCGTCTTGCCCGTGACTTTAACATTACTGAAAAGACGAAGTTCGAGTTCTACGTGGAGTCCTTTAACCTTCTGAATCACCAGAACATCCTGAGTGAGGCTACGAATTATTCCACTTACGTTGCTCCGGGTGCGGGCAGTTGCTCAGGTCACACCAATGGCTGTATTGCACCGTACACCAATGCGGCAACTTATCTAGGCACTCCAACCAGCACCTCGGGCATTCTGTTTGGTGCGCGACAGATGCAGATTGTCGGTAAGTTCGTTTTCTAAAGTAAGTCCTGGGAAACCTCAGGCGTGGCGGCTTTGGCCGCCGCGCCTTTTTTCTTTGCACTGGCTCAAGCGCGCTTTATTCTGCAATCCAGGAGAGAATCGTGCGTCGTTTTTTCTTCCTCGCTCTATCGGTAGCGATGATTATGGCTGGATTGAATTCTTCCTTGCAGGCTCAGAAGCCAGCGCACCACTGGGCCATCGTGTTGCATGGCGGCGCCGGAGTGATTGAACGCGCGCACATGAAACCTGAAACCGAAGCTGCTTATCGCAAGGCTCTTGGCGAAGGGCTGGCCGCGGGGGCAGCGGTACTGGACCGAGGCGGGTCTTCATTGGATGCGGTAGAGGCAGTGATCCGGCGGTTTGAAGACGATCCTCTGTTCAACGCAGGCCGGGGTGCTGTTTTTACAGCCGAGGGGAGGAACGAACTAGACGCGGCAATCATGGATGGATCCAGCCTGATGGCAGGCGCGGTTGCGGGCGTCACGCGAACCAAGCATCCAATCACCCTGGCGCGTGCAGTTATGGAAAAATCCCCACATGTGATGCTGGAGGGCGCTGGCGCCGATGCATTCGCACAGAAAGAGGGATTGGAAATGGTGCCGCCCAGCTACTTCTTCACGGAGAGGCGGTGGCAGTCTCTGGTGCGCGAACTGAAGAAGGAAGGATTGCCCATACCTCAGCGTCCAGCGGGCGTGCCTCCGGCTCCCGCAAAGCCAGTGGCGGAGATTGACGCGCCAGGCGCGCACAAGTTCGGGACGGTAGGTGTCGTTGCACTCGACAAGGCCGGCAATATTGCAGCGGGTACATCCACGGGCGGACTGACCGCGAAGCAGTGGGGTCGCGTGGGCGATTCGCCGATCATCGGCGCAGGCACTTATGCCTCGAACAAGTCGTGCGCGGTTTCGGGTACCGGGACAGGAGAGTTTTTCATCCGCCTCGGAGTGGCACGCGAAGTATGCAATCTTGTTTACTTCAGGAAGATGCCACTGCAGAAGGCTGCCGATGAAGTGATTCATGGCGAATTGACTGCATTGAAAGGCGACGGCGGCGTGATTGCCATTGCGCCTGACGGACAGATGGCATGGAGCTTCAACACGCCGGGGATGTACCGCGCACGGCAGGCAGAGGGCGGTAAACCGATCGTGTCGATCTATAGCGATGAGCCGTAAGAGCTAGACTCCCAGTATGGCGCTCGAATTCACAACCTCGTTTTTAACTGACGCACTGGCCGTTTTTCACTACTACAAAAAGCTCGCAGAACGCGCAATGGAGCAGACGCCCGACGAGCAACTGTTCACGGTTATTGACGGCGAGTCGAATTCTATTGCCATCATCGTGAAGCACATGGTGGGGAATATGCGTTCGCGATGGACGGATTTCCTTACCACGGATGGCGAGAAGCCGGATCGCAATCGAGACAGCGAATTTGAAGAACCCGCAGCCACACGCGCAGAACTCATGGCTCAATGGGAATATGGTTGGAGTGTATTCTTTGCGGCGCTCGACGCTCTGACGGATGAAGATCTCGACCGCACAATCACCATTCGAGGCGAGGCCCACTCCGTGATGCAGGCCATCAACCGGCAACTCGCGCACTATCCCTATCACGTAGGACAAATTGTGTTGCTCTCCCGCCACTTTGCAGGCGAAGGATGGAAGTCGCTCACCGTTCCCAGGAAAGGTTCCGCGGAGTTCAATAAGAAGGTTGCAGCCGGCGAAGCAAGTCAGCGTTGAAAAGATAAGCCAGTTCGAAACTGAAAGGCCATCCCATGCGGGAAGGCCTCAGTTTTGATTGAACTGTTGTCGCTACTGATGAGTTGGAGCGCCTTCATTGCGAGCCTGCGCCTTCTGCGCAAGTACCTCATGCGCGTGCTCTTCCAGCGCTTGCGCTTCCGGCATGTAGGTGAGCGCCTTCTGAATCATCGGGTCCCAATCCGCGAGAACACGAAGCCCCTGTTGCTGCCCGAATTCATAGGTGACCATCTTGTCGCGAATGCTCGCCTTTAGCCAATCCATCACACCATTGATGTCCTGATCCGTATAGGCAATGTTTTGACTGGTCAGGAAGTCCTTGAAAGCTTTGAGCACTGCGTCATCGACCTTGAAGTCACGATCAATCGTACGATTCGCCAGGTAGTTGGCGGCAAAATGAAAGAAGACCTGTTTGTAAATGAGCTGGTCCTGAAAGTTGTTCGACTTGGGCGACTCAATCTTCTCGTCCGGAGTGATACCGCCGCCGCCGTAGACTGTGCGGCCGGAGTCGGTAAATTTCACTTCGCGATTGGTCGAGTTAGAAGGCAAAGCGCCAGCGTGATTGTAGTAATAGTCATACAGCGAAACGCCAGTGTAGTTGCGCTGTATCAGGCGGCCGGATGGCGTGTAGTAGTGATAAGTTGTCAGTGCCAGACCTGTGTTGTCGCTTAGGTTGTATACCGTCTGCACCAGGCCCTTGCCGAATGTGGTTTCGCCAACAATCAGCGCTCGATCATGATCCTGCAGCGCGCCAGAGACAATTTCCGCTGCGGAAGCGGTTCCACGATTGACCAGCACCACGATGGGAAAAGTTTTACCGCCGTTTCCGTGGGTGGCTACGTAATTCTGGTCCGGATAGGCGCGTCCACGCTGCGAGACGATGGTCTGTCCTTTGGCAAGTAGGTGGTCGCATACGTCTACCGCCTGGCTCAACAGGCCGCCCGGGTTGCCACGCAGGTCGAGCAGCAATCCCTTAAGGTTCGGGAAGCTGTTGATCGCGTCAACCACTTCCTTACCGGTGGTTTCCTGGAACTGTGTCAGATGGATGTAACCAATGCCGGGACGGATCTCGAAGGCCAGATCAACAGAAGGATGCGAGATGTCGTCGCGCACAAGGTCAAACACAAGCGGGCTTGTGTGGCCGTCGCGAATCATCGAAACCTGCACATGCGTTCCACGGGGACCCTTCAACGCCTTTGCCACCTGATCGGAGGTCCATCCTGTGGTGGCCTTGCCGTCAATGGAAGCAATCACGTCACCGGGTTTAATGCCGGCACGGTAGGACGGTGTGCCCTCATACGGAGTGATCACATACACCTTATTGCCTTGCTGCTGGATGACCATGCCGACACCGTAATAGTGGCCGCGCTGGTCTTCGCGCATGCGTGCGTAGGCTTTCGGATCGTAGAAGTTTGAGTGCGGATCGAGCACGCGCAGCATGCCGGGGATGGCGCCGTCATAAATTGCGTCGTCTACCTTGTCCCCTTTGATGGGTTCCGCGTAATTCTGTTCGACGATGGAGTAAACATCCGCGAACGACTTGATGCTGTCGCGCAACTGGCTTTCGTCTTCAGACGATTGAGCACCGACCTTGCCCTGCAGGACGAGGCCTGCTACGGCGCAGACAGCAAAGAAGATAGTAAGGCTGAAGATGGCCCGGCGTGTGCGGGGAGTCATGGGCGGGTGGTACCTCCGGACAGCTGCTGCGATGGACAAAAAACATGGCCAAGGCGCTGCGGTCTTGGGCTAAAGTATAGCACTCAGAGAATTGGACTCTGGAGATGAAGCGAAGGTAGCGGCTACCACATATGTGGACGGAAGTTTCACATTCCATTCCATATGATGCCAATTCAACAGTAGGTAGCGGGTGTTGATTCTCTTTCGAATGGGGCCTTGTTTGCCCGTCAGCACTTGCCTTTGAGCAGGCGGTGCATTGAATCGTGGCACCACTGAAAAGGGAACTGTGGAGCTTGGGTTCGACAACCGTCCAAATAAGCGGAATTTTGATTCACATATGAAGCGCAGTTGTTAAGATTGCCACGCCTGAAATGTGCGCCAGTTTGAATGAATGTACTGACGTGTCAAGCCTTTCAATTTAGTTGATTGATTTTGCGGCGAGGTCGTGGCCAATGTCGTTTCGTTCGGTGTTTGTTGCAGTCGTCATTGCGTTTGCGCTGATTATTTCCGCCTTCCTGATCAACCGGGCTCGTCCCAAGTTGGAGACCCAGCAACCAACCGCGGATTTTGTTCGTGCTTCGGGCAGATGCGCGGAATGTCATGCACGGCTGCAATACGCGGTAGTGCATGAGTATGAGATGTCAGAGCATGCAAAGAAGGGCGTGAACTGCCTGGACTGTCATCAGCCCGCACCTGGGCAAAAGAAAGTCGATCACCACGGATTTGTAATAAGCGCGCACCTTACTGCTGGCAATTGCCGTTCGTGTCATGAAGGGGAGTATCAGGAGTTCTTGCGCAGCCGCCACGCGGCGCCAAGCTGGGCAGCGGTCCACGGAGAAAAGGGACTTACACCGGAGGAAGTAGCATTCAGCGAAAAGTACCAGCCTGGCGGAACCAAAAGGCCACCCAATCCGCTTACGTTACCGGAGGGACATCCAGCCGTTACTGCAGGCTGTGAGAAGTGCCATGCAATTGGGAAACCCAATGATGACGGCACCATCGGAACCTGCACAGAGTGCCATTCGCGCCACACCGGCTCCGTAGCGTTGGCACGGCTGCCCTCCACCTGCGGGCAATGCCACATGGGACCGGATCATTCGCAATTGGAGATCTACACCGAGTCCAGGCACGGAGTGATGTTTGCAGCGCAACGTAATCTCTTGAATCTGAACGCTCCGCCGGACTCTTTGACGACCCGCGATATGTTCGTCCCCACATGCGCGACATGCCACATGAGCGGCATTAATGGACTGAAAGTGACCCATGATCCCTCTGAACGCTTGAGCTGGTATTTGGCAGCGGCCGTCAGCACCAAGCGTCCCAATTACCTGCAGGCACAGGCAAACATGAAACAGGTATGCGAGCAGTGCCACACCTCGGCTTTGGTCAATCGGGTTTACACACAGGCCGAGCAGGTGATTGAAAACACGAATCAAAAGATTCTGGCCGCGAAGGAGATTGTTGACGAACTTCACAAGGACGGGACACTGACCGGGCCGCCCTTTACGCACACAATCGACTTTACCTACTTCAACATGTGGCACTATGACGGGCGAACCAGCAAGCATGGGGCTTTCATGGGCGGTGCTGATTTTGTGCAGTGGCACGGAAATTACGAGCTGCTGTCAAAGACAGTTGAATTGAAGGAAGAAGCGGCCGAACTGCGGAGAGAGCATGCGCGCAAATAGTCTTGTGGCGCAAATGCAGGCTCTGGTAACCGGCGAACCGCTGCGATGGGCGCACGATCCACAGTTATGGATAGAGCTCTTTGTTACTTCGAACCTGGCCATCCTCGCCGGCGATATTTTCATTGCGCACTCGGTAAATCACTTCGCGAAGACCGCAGAGTTTATTCCGCTCTATTTTTCGCTCGTTGCCCCGCTTGCCCTTGCGGCCGTCATCTTGCTCCGATGGGTGTGGCACTTTGAGGCTGCCTGGCGCGATGTTGGTTACCTTGTCGGCTGGCTATCGATTTTGGTGGGGCTTGGCGGCGTTTTATATCACCTTGAAAGCCATTTTTTTCTCGACCGAACCTTGAAGAGCTTGACCTATGCTGCGCCTTTTGCCGCACCGCTCGCTTACACGGGCCTTGGTTTCCTGCTTCTAGTGAATCGAATGGTGGCATCAAGGACCGCCGATTGGGCTCGATGGGTCATTCTTCTTGCACTTGGCGGATTTATGGGCAATTTCCTGCTCTCACTTACAGACCACGCGTCCAACGGGTTCTTCCTCAAAACAGAGTGGATACCGGTGATTTCCTCGGCATTCGCCACCGGTTTTTTACTGGTTCCTTTAATGATGGAAGTAACCCGGCGCTATCTGGATGTCTGCATGGCGGTGATGTGCGGGCAAGCGGCGGTGGGTGTTTTGGGCTTTTGGTTTCATCTTCAGGCCAATCTGGTTGAACCGGGCCATGGGCTTTGGGACAAGCTGGTGAATGGAGCACCTCCGCTGGCGCCACTTTTGTTTCCAAATCTAGTCGGGCTTGCCTTTATTGGCATTTGGGCGTTAATTCCACACGTAAAAGAGCCTGAAAAGGGAAGTTCGTGGCTGGGCGCAATCTATGCCTGGGCACATCCGCGCGAAGCTGGAACCGCCACACAATGAAGTACCGACAGGAATTCGTAAGGAATGACTGACCGACTGCTCTCCTGCCATTTACAATGACGTCTATGGATTTAGGCGGAGCATTCCTACCGCCACCCCATGTGTGCCTATGAAATTGAATTCTCTTTGCATTCCCGCGGCGATAGTTTTCGGTACGTTGCTGCTCGGTTCCTCCGCTCAAGCCCAATCAAATGAAGCGATGGCAAGCCCCTATGGCGGAACCGTCGTGGAGCAGATTGTGGCCAGAGTGAATGATCAGATCATCACCAACTCGGATTACGACCGAGCCATGAAGGATCTGGATCAGGATGAGCGTCAGCATGGCGCCTCGATGCAGCAGATTTCAGAGGCTCATCGCGATCTTCTGCGGAATTTGATCGACCAGCAGCTTTGGCTTTCCAAGGGCAAGGAACTGGGCATCACGGGTGAAACAGAGCTCATCAATCGCCTGAATGAAATCCGCAAGCAGTACCACATGGACTCGCTGGAAGATCTGGAAAAGGCTGCCGAGCAGCAGGGCGTTTCCTATGAGGACTTCAAGGCCAATATTCGCAATCAAATCATTACCCAGCAGGTGATGCGCCAGGAAGTTGGTGCGCACATCTCCATGACACCGGGTGAGGTTCGCCGCTATTTTGAAGAGCACAAGCAGAATTATGTGCAGCCCGAGAGCGTACAGCTGAGCGAGATTCTGATTTCTTCCAGTGATGGCAGTGAGCAGAAGGTTGCCGATGCCAAGGCAAAAGCAGAGGACATTGAGAATAAATTGCAGGCCGGCGGAGATTTTACGGATCTGGCCAAGACCTTCAGCAATGGACAGACCGCCGCCGACGGCGGAAGCCTGGGCACTTACAAGCACGGAGAGCTGGCCAAAGTATTTGAAGATGCGGTCTTTCCACTCAAGGACGGACAGGTTACACAGCCCATTCGCACCAAGCAGGGTTTCATTATTTTCAAGGTAGTCAAGCACAACCCTGGCGGTGTGCCCGCTTTCAAGGATGTTGAGCAGGAAGTTGAGCAAACCTACTACATGAGCAAGATGGAGCCTGCCATTCGCAACTATCTGACCAAGATGCGCGAACAGGCATTCATCGACATTCGTCCAGGCTATACAGACACCGGCGCCAGCCCAAATGAAACCAAGCCCGTGTTCAGTGCCTACACACCTCCCTCGCCCAAGAAACGCAAGAAGGTAGAGCGTACGCGCTTCCGCGAAACCGGTCACGGATTCCGGCAAAAGTCGGGTGCGAAGGTGGAACGGGTGGCGGAGGCAAAGTCATCCAAAGAAGAAGCACCAGGCTCATTGAAGCCGGGTAAGAAGGAAAAGATCCGCTTCGGACAGGCTCCTCAGGAAACCCTTCCGAAGGCAGCACGAGCAAGCAGTATTGAAGATGCCGGGGCATTGCCTGAGACCGCAAGCAACGCAGATTCGCAGGAAAGCTTTGACGAAGCACCGGTGAAGGAAAAGAAGACCCGCTTCAGCGATAGGCTGCGCGAAGAGAAAAAGGAAAACAAAGAAAAGAAGAATGCCTCCAATTCTCCGGGAGCAGATCCGATGTCGGCTCCGACTCCCGATGCCGCAACGATTGCGAATCGCCAGATTCAATCCGCGCCGCTCGGCTTGAACGGCGAAACGGCAACCAAAAAGAAAGGTACTGAAACCACGACAGGCGAGAAGACCCGCTTGAGTGATCGTAAAAAGGACGAGAAGAAGGAAGAAAAGCCATCCACTGGTCGTCTGCTGGGCGATGCTCCGACGCCTTCCACCCAGTCAGCGCCTTCATCAAATCCGCAGTAGAAGATTCAGTACACTCCATATAGGCAGGGCCTGAGACTGAGAGTCTCAGGCCCGTTTGCTTTTGCACTTCTCAAAAACATGTGAGAGCTTGGTTTCTTCAAACCCACTTTGGAGATAAAAACGGTGCGCATCGGTGCGGGTACTTCGGGAGGTAACGCGGATTTTTTCAGCGCCGTGTTGCCATCCCCACTGCTCCGCCCTTCCGCAGAGTAGCCGGCCAACGCCCATGCCGCGTGCTTCAGCTTTCACAACCAGTCCGCCAATGAGTGCGAAAGGCGGACTCTGCAGGCGTCGCTCCATCGAAACCTCTACCCAGCCAAGAATGACTTCGTCTTTGTACGCAACGAAAGCGGCCTGCCCTTCTTTGTTCAGGCTGATTGTCTCAATCCAGTTCAGCACGTCCTCAGTTGAGCGCTGATAGCCGAGCTCAGCGCAAAGTTGTGCAGTGGCTTCGGCATCCCGCTCTTCCATGGAGCGAAGGGTGATTAAGGCTTTCGAGGATGATTCGGTTATGTGCATGGCGTCCCTCATTCTTGCAGACTGGTGTGTAGAAATGTTCAAAGGGTGTTTATGGCAGAGCATAAACGCAATGCGGTAATCTTCAGAGCAGAATGAAAGATATCTATATTGCCGATCTTGCAGGTTTTGACGAGAGCAAAGTCTTCGATAGCTACTTTCTGATGCTGGCGCGTCAGCAGCGAATGACGAAGACCAACAAGCCCTATTTGAGTCTTACGCTGGGCGACAATACGGGACAGATTGAAGCGCGCGTCTGGGATCCAAACGATCCTCGTATCGCCAAAGACGCAGCCGTCGGTGACATTGTCAAAGCGCGTGGCTCGGTTTCCGCCTTTGATGGCCGTCTGCAGATGAAGATTGAGCAGATGCGCAAAGCCTCCACGTCTGAAGCGGACATGAGTGACATGCTTCCTTCCACACGCTATGACGTGAACGCGCTTTGGAAGACTCTCACCGAGACAATCGCTAGTTTTACAGATCAGGATTTGAAACGGCTGCTTGAGTCCATGTTTGCCGATGAAGAATTGGCGCGAGCGTATCGTGAAGCACCGGCTGCCCGGCAACTGCATCATGCATGGCTGGGAGGGCTGCTTGAACATGTAGTCAGTCTCATCGGTCTGGCCGATCGCGTGGCTGCGCACTATCCCCTGGTGCATCGCGACCTACTGCTGACGGGCGTCATTCTCCATGACGTTGGCAAGACCCAGGAGCTGAAGTGGCAGATGGGCTTTGAATATACAGTGGAAGGCGTACTGGTCGGACACATTCCCATGGGTGTGGCGTTGGTGGAGAAGGCGATCGACGCCCTGGGGGATTTTCCTCCGCGCTTGCGCACACTGGTAATCCACCTGATTTTGTCGCACCACGGCAAGCTGGAGTTTGGCTCGCCCAAGCTACCCATGACACCCGAGGCGCTGGTTCTCAGCTTTGTGGACGATCTCGACGCCAAGATGCAAGCGGTAGTCAGCGAGTTCGAAAAGGGCGCGCGTGAAGGACGCAACGGTGCAGATCTCACAGGCAAGGTCTGGTCGCTCGATAACCGCCAGATGCTCGACACGCGAGGCTGGCTCAAAGGCGGAGATAGCGAAGAGTGAATTTTGGCGGCGCGGAAAGCGATGCGGTTCATGCAGGACTTGTCCGCTACGGGTTCTTCTTTTTTGCTGCAACCGGCAAGGGGATTCTTGTAGGACTGATCGCCGGGGCCTGTCTGCTCGCAGCCGACTGGCTGACTGGGGTGTATTTCCACGACAGCAGCTACTACGCAAACCACGGCTGGCCAAAGCTGGCGGCTTTCGCCGCTGCGGCATTGCTTATATGGATGTTGAACAGCGGTTCAGCGGATGAAACGGTGCCGGGCTCAGAATTGCACGAGGGGCGCAAACCCTTCTTCACTCGGAAAGACACGCTGTTCTTTGCGCCCGCCCAGTACTGGCCGTGGATTCTGCTTGGGCTGGGCCTGCTCTTTTACTTCGTGTGAAACCTGCTGACAATTCAGCTCACGAACCACTTCCATTGTTCCTCGGTGAGTGGAACCACGCTCAAGCGTCCAATTACTACCAAAGGCGAACCGGCGAAGATCTTTTCCGCTTTGATGGTTCCCAGCGTTTTCGGAGTTTTCAAGCGCTTACCCACTTTCACGCGCACGATGGGAACCTTGGGGTCGGTGGCATCAACAGAGAGAACCGTGCCGGTTCCGACTGCGGTGCGCTCATCGCCAGTGTGATAAAAGACCCATTTGGTTCCCGCTTTCATATTCCGCAGGTGCATCACGGCGGTTGGATTGGTGACGCCGTCCCAGATGGTCTCTTTGTCGCGCAGGAAGTCATCGAATGAGTAGACGTCCGGTTCAGTCTTGAAGAGGAAGTAAGCCATGAGGCCATGGTACGCGAGAAGGTCCCGGCGACGTGCATCAGATAGGATGAATTCGATGGCACAATCTTCCGAACTCAAAGGCAAATGGGCGCTGGTCACAGGTGCCAGTGCGGGCATCGGTTCTGCGATTGCCCGCGATCTGGCTCAGCGCGGCGCAAACCTGATTCTCACATCGCGGCGGCGCGAGCGACTGGAAACACTGGCTGCAGAGCTGGTGCAGAAAGGCGTTGACGTACGCGTCGTAACGGCGGACTTGAATGATCCAAGCGCAGCTCAGGCAATTTTCGATGCGGTTAAGGCACAAGGTATCGATATTGAAATCCTCATCAACAATGCAGGTCTGGGAAATTACGGTGCCTTTCATACCAACGAAGTGGAGCAGGAGCTGAGTCAAATCCGCGTTAACTGCGACGCCGTGGTTGCCATTGCCCGGTTGTTTCTGCCCGCTATGGTGGAGCGCCGGCGCGGATGGGTGATGGTGGTTGCCTCGACGGCAAGCTTTCAGCCGGTACCGTACATTTCCACGTACGCCGCAACCAAAGCCTTCGACCGCATGTTCGCTCTGGGAATAGCCGCGGAGGTTGAACGGTTTGGCGTGAAAGTTTCGGCACTGTGCCCTGGGCCAACAGAGAGTGAGTTCCATGAAGTAGCGCACGCGCAGAGTTTTGTGTGGAAGAATCTGCAATCAGCCGAAGAAGTGGCTCGCATAGGCGTGGATGGAATGTTGCAGGGCAAGCGAACGGTGGTTCCTTATGCGCAGGGCCGTTTCAATACATTGCTTGTTCGCTTGCTGCCCGTCGGCCTGATCACGCGCTATGTGGAGAAGGCGGCGCGGCCCAAGGAAAAGCGATGATGACCGGCAAGTGTAGCGGCCTAAACATAGGTATCGATAATGGAACCGACATTGGCAGCGGTAGCTGAAGCTGCACCCTGCTTCAGTTGCGTTGCAGCCTTTCGTACCGCCTGTGAAATGGAATTCAGCAGAGCAATGCGCACATCGGCGCGGGTTGCCGTTTGTGAGAGTCCGGAATTGGAGTAATCGAGTTGCTGCTGCGGAATGTCGCGCAGGTTGCCTTTGAACGTGATGTAGGCTGTTTGAGCGGAAGGCAGATTGCCCGAATGGATTGCTGCTCCCAACGCGGTAAGGTCGAGGCGCAGCAGCGATGCTTGAGCCGGACTCAGAGCGGCCTGCAAAGCCTGGAAATAGGCAAGGCGCTGGGCGGACCGGGTAATCATGGCGGAGGTATTCGCGCCTTTCACGGAGGCCGCCGCAGTTTGAAACGTAGCCACGCGAGATTGATTTACCGTCGAGGCAAGATGCAGCGCCGCATTCGGTAATGCGGATCGGACTGCGAAGGTGGAAGTGGCTGAGAACGCCATGAGTCCCTCCGCTAGGAGCAAATGATGCTCCTGTATGGGAGGAGTATCGGCACCTCCAGTTAAAACATGAGGAGAATGAGCGCGCCATTTCTCCGGCTATCGCAATCCTGTGGAAAAATTCTGAAACCGGCGAGCCTGCCAATTGCCGTGTCTCTGAAAGCGGATAATTTTGAAGAATTTGGTGAGCCCAGCGATTTCAGGCAACTCTTTACCCGGCAGTGCATCCTATCCATTAACAAGCAGAGGCTTCCTCGAAGTACGACCCATCCAAGCAAGGAACCCTTCAATTGAGGGCCCGTTTCCAAAAGGACCCCTCCTCATTACCCCTTCTGAATACCCTCCAAATAAGTGCCTCGCACAAGAGCCCGCCGGAAGGCGGGCTCGCTTGTTTCTGTGTACGGCATTCACTGCAATTTCCTCTCAAGAAGCTGCGGACGGCTACAATCAAGGTGTAACTCAGGCGCGAAATTCCTTGAAATCACCCTCAAAAAACACAGTTGAAGCCATTGATGAGCTGTACCGGACGGGCGGGTTGGTGCGTAGCAGGCGCCGCGGAGCCCCGGCTGGCATCACCACTCGGCTTCGCATGGCCCGCTATTCGGCGGAAGAGCTGAGAAAGCCTGCGCCGAAGACTGTCGCTGCCGCGAACGGAGTGCATTGGATTGCAGTTCCCGAGTGGAAGAAACTGACCTGGCTTTGGCACGGTTTCAGTACGCGTAAGGGTGGCGTCAGCCGGGTCTACTGCGCGGAGGGTGCGCCTGGTGACCTGAACCTTGGTCTAACTGACGCCGATACGCCTGAACACGTACAGAAGAATCGCCGGCTGCTCGTCGAGGCGATTACCGGGCGTTCAGAGACTCGGTTGAGGCTGGTCAGGCAGTTCCACTCCAATCTAGTGCGTTGTGTCCAGAGCGACAGCGTCATCTGCAAAGGAGACGGTCTTATTACGGATGAGCCAGGCATCCTGATCGCAGTGCAGACCGCCGACTGCATTCCGGTACTTGTGGCTGATATGAAGAAGCGCGTGGTGGGCGCTTTCCATGCCGGCTGGCGCGGAACCGTTCAGCGCATCGTGGAGAACGGCGTGGGCCGTATGCGCCTGCTCTACGGCTCGCAACCAGAGGACTTGATCGCCGCAATCGGGCCGGGGATTGGTGCCTGCTGCTATGGAGTGGGCGATGAGGTGTTTGCTGCCTTCGAATCGCAGTTCTCGTACGCGCCGGAGCTTTTCAGGGAAGTGTTCGATTCGGACCCGGTTCGAAAAAAATATCCCATGCTGTTTCTCACGCAGAGGGCGCCGGGCCACTCGCCCATCGGGCCGCAGTTGCATCTGGATGTTGCAGAAGCCAATCGTCGCCAGCTATTGGACGCAGGCTTAAGCACGCGCGCCATACATGTGACGGGCGGATGCACGCAGTGCGATCGCGAGCTGTTTTTCTCACACCGAGGCTCACAGGGCTTTGCCGGCCGCATGATGAGTGTGATTGGGATTCGAGGGGACTGAACTGTAAGCCTGAACAGGCATCAGGCAGGAGCGATATCTGCGCCTGCCTGGATTGCCGCAAATCGATTGCCTAGGAGGCTGCCTGCGCTTCGGAAGGATTCACAAGGTCGCGCAATTCCTTGGACGGCTTGAAGTAGGGAACCTTTTTGGCTGGAACTTCCACGCGTTCACCAGTTTTGGGATTACGCCCAATGCGCGGATTGCGCTGGCGAATGCGGAACGAACCGAAGCCGCGAATCTCAATCTTGTCGCCGCCCTGCAAAGCTCCAATTACAGAATTGAACACGGTTTCGACAATGACCTCGCCATCGCGACGCGTCAGGTCGCCGAGCTGGGTTACCTTTTCCACCAGATCTGCTTTCGTCATAGCCTCTTGGCCTCCCCTCACAGCATAAACGCATTCGCCCCGAAAGAGGCAAGAAACGAAGGTAAGGATTTTAGGCAGTGTCTGGTGAAAGTGACGAGTTTGGAGTGAGTTGGCCCATTCGAGGGCTGTCGCAAATAACCCGGCAGGTTTATGATTACCAGAGCCTTACTCGGTGATTACCGCACCACAGGAGGGGGCGGCGCAGTGTCTCAGTTTCCCAAATACAGCATCGTCATCCCGGCTTACAACGAAAGCGCACGCATTCCGGCCACGCTCGAAGCTGTGCTCGCGTGCGTCCGCAGCAATGGCTGGGAAGCTGAGATCATCGTCGTCAATGACGGTTCAAAGGACAATACGGCCCAAATTGTCACCGACTTTGCGCGTACTGCCCCGGAAGTCCGGCTCGTCGAGAATCCCGGAAATCACGGCAAAGGGTACAGCGTCCGCAATGGATGCCTCCAGGCCAGGGGGGAATACGTAATGTTCACGGATTCTGACCTTTCCGCGCCGATCGAGGAAGCTGACCGGCTCTTCGCTGCTATTGCAGGCGGTGCAGACATTGCCATCGGCTCGCGCTGGCTTGAAAGCGGTCGCCAGACGCACCGCCAGCCGCTCTACAGGCAGTTTTTCGGGCGGTGCTTCAATCTTGTAACCCGCGCAATCATGGGCCTGCCTTTTGCCGATACGCAATGCGGGTTCAAAGCGTTTACCAGAAACGCGGCACAGACTGTTTTTCAGTTGCAAACTATTGAGGGGTGGGGATTTGACCCCGAAATTTTATTTATTGCCCTCAAGCGTGGATTGCGTGTTCAGGAAGTGCCGGTCAGTTGGGCACATGATGAACGGACCAGGATGAGCTATTTGAAAGACGGCATGCGCATGCTGGAAGAGCTGCTGTGCATTCGCTGGAATGCCCTGCTGGGCCGCTACAGCCGGAAGGTCTCACCTGTTTTGCGCGCAGGCGAGAGCCGCTAATCGCCAGCGTTGCCTGCCTTAATTGAAAGCTGCAGGCAGGGCCGTGCAGTCGAATCCAGGATTGAAATGAAGGTTCCCGCGTGGAAAAAGCGGCTCGGTCCGGCTGGCATGGAAGTTCTGTGTTTCCGTTAGTTCGAACAGGGCAGGAAAACTGCGCCACTACCGTCAGATAAGATTCTATCCACCTCGAAAATCCAGCGGATGGTCAATTTGAGAACACTCATGTGAGAGGTAATATCTACAGGAATTTCTGCATTCGAGTCCACAAGAGCGTGTGCGATCAAGTCAGGCCTATAAGCCGTCCACAGGGACTTTTGCATGAGACCACAAACCTGGCCCTGGAAAGGTTGCGGGTGCGCGATTCAAGGCTGAGAGAATGAACCGTAACTTGTTGATTCTATGGTGGGCGCTATAGGATTCGAACCTATGACTTCCACCGTGTGAAGGTGGCACTCTACCGCTGAGTTAAGCGCCCGGAGAGACGCCCAGTGTATGCCGGGTCTCGAGAGGTTATCCCGTAGGGTAGAGTAACACCAGCAGGGCTTTGGAGCCAACCTGCCTGATGAACCCAGAGGCCCGCTTATTTGACCCTATGTTTTTGAGCGCACGCACAATTCTGGATAGCCTGTCCTGGCTCTTTCCTTCACGGGAAATGGCCGGCTTTGCTGCGGAAAATGGGGTCTCATTCGGCGCTTCGCAGTGCGGTCCTGGACTTCGATTGGCGATGAGTCGCGGTACCGGCAGAAGTTCCCCGGCCAGAAGATCTTCCGAAACCGGCGAAGACACGGAAAATCAAGAGGAAATTGGCCCGGAATCGAGCGAGAAAACGCAACCTTCCGGCGAGGATGGGGTTGGTGAAGATATGGCAACCCTGGTCCTGGACAATTCGGTTCTGGGTCGGGCGACACGGGCGGCACAGTCGGCAGATGGCCCGGACCCGGCAAGCGATGCGGCAATCATGCTGCGCGTTGCTGCCGGCGATGAAGCGGGTTTCAATTTTCTTGTGAGTAAGCACCATGCCGCAATCGCACGGTTTCTTTTCCGAATGGTGCATAATCAGGCGGTTGCAGAGGAGCTGGCGCAGGAAGTTTTTCTGCGCGTGTACCGTTCGCGCGACAGCTATCGCGCTGAAGCCAAGTTCACCACATGGCTTTATCGCATTGCAACCAACCTTGCGGTAAACCATGCACGTGACACCAAGCACGAGCGGGCGGCGCAAAACGTCTATCTCGACGCGCCGGACGAAGAAACCGGCACCACGCCCGATGTGGCCGATGACGAGATGACCGTTGAGCAGCGAATGCTGCGCGACGAACGAATGGCGTCGATCCGGAAACACGTGATGGCGCTTCCGGAGCGGCAAAGGATGGCCGTCCTGATGCACAAGTATCAGGGGCTGGACTACAAGCAGATCGGCGAAGTTCTGAAACTGAGTGAGTCAGCGACCAAGTCGCTCTTGTTCAGGGCGTATCAAACATTACGCGAGAGATTGAAAGATTTTGTGTAGGACAAAGCCGGGAAAACCGGCGAAGAGAGTGGGGTGGTTGAAATGGCGGAGACAATGAAGAAATGCACGGGTATGGAAGCGAAGCTGGCGGAGATGCTGCTCGCTCCTGAGACAGTGCCTGCCAAGGTTCAAACTCATGTTGACGGATGCGCCGAATGCCAGCGCGAGCTGGAAGAACTGCGCGCCACGATGGCGCTGATGGACGAGTGGAAAGCGCCCGAGCCAAATCCCTATTTCATGACGCAGTTTGAAGCCCGGATGAGCGAGGAGCGCAGAGCTCCTCGCGCCGGCTGGCTTGAACGCCTGCACGCGCGGTGGACATATAACCCTCACCTGCAATCGCGGCCACTTGCGGCACTTGCCCTTACAGTGATGATGCTGCTGGGCGGCGGTGCTTACCTGGGGCTGTCCAGCTGGGAGCAGCCGAAGGCTCCAGCCAAGGATGCAGCGGTGGTGCATGACCTGCAGACGCTGGAGAACAATGCACAGCTTCTGGATCAGCTCGAATCGATCACAGACAACGACAACAGCAGTGTGATGAATTAAGCGATTGCCAGGAAGCAACCGGACGTTTAGAAACAGGGGAACGGAAAGATTATGAAAGGCGCAGCCAGAGCGAGAGTGGCCTGCACCGCGGCGCTTGCCGCGGCGATGGTGTGGTTGTGCGCCTTCAGTCCATTGCTTCAGGCGCAACGCCGAGGCCAAAGTCAGCAGTCTGAAAGACAGCGCCCCGAACGGCCACGTAATGTGCAGCCGCGCAACGAGAATAGTGGCAGCAACAGGGAGATTCCTCCTCGGCAACAGCGGCAGTTTGGCAACGAACGCAGAAGCTTCCAGCCCAATCCCGAGGCTGGCAGCCAAAACAGAAACGGCTTCCGGCCCAATCGAAATTCCATTCCGCAATATCGCGGACCGGAAGGGCGTGGCCAGCAGCGAGGGTCGCAGTTTGATCAACCTCGCTTTGAGCAGCCCGGCTACTCGCGCGGAGAGCAGGGAACGCGGCCTGGCTATGAGCGGCCCGGATACTCCAACTATCCCGCGCCGGTCTATGCTCCTCCTGGGCACCTTGGCGCGTGGCTCAATGACCATCGCGGCGTGCCCATCCAGCAGCAGGAGCAGATGCTGCGCCGCGATCCGAGCTTCTCGCGTCTGCCCAAGAGCGATCAGCAGAGATTAATTCAGCAATTGCACCAGGTAGACCAGATGCCTGAGGCGCAGCGTGAGCGGCGCCTTGCTCGAGCGGAAGCTCTGGAACGGCTTTCTCCGCAACAGCGCGCACAGGTAAATCTGGCTGCCCGCCGCTGGGCAACCATGCCGCCCGGCAGGCAGGAGCGGATGCGTGAGGCCTTCCGTGACCTCCGAGGTGTTCCACCCAATCAGCGGGATACCATGCTGAACTCTGAACGCTACAAAGACAACTTCAGTCCGGAAGAGCGCGGCATTCTTTCAGACATGTTGCGCGTGGAGCCTTACGCGCCGCCGAAATAGGAAACACGAAAATGCGTGCGGCAGCGACGTAAATTTCGCTGCCGCTTTGTTTTTGGCAAAGAAATTTAGCCTAACGCTCGAGCACGACAGGCGCGCGCAGCCTGATATCGCGCGAAGAAGCTCCAACCTGCACTTCAAATGTACCTGGGTCCGCTTGCCATCTTTTCGTTGCCGGATTCCAGTAGGAGAATGCTGCACGATCAAGTTTCAGTGTCACCGTTTTAGATTCGCCAGCCATAAGATCGACTTTCTCAAAACCTTTCAGCTCATGAACTGGCCGGTCGATCTTCGAATGTCCATCGTGCACATACACCTGCACCACTTCTGCACCGGCGCGCTTGCCTGTATTGCGAACCCTCAGACTCACGGCCACGGATTGATCGACAGAGAAGCGTGGCGTGACCTTCAGCCCGCTATAAGCAAAGCTCGTATACCTCAGGCCATAGCCGAACGGGAATGCAGGCTCAACTTTCTTCGTGTCGTAGTAGCGATAGCCAACGTAAATTCCTTCGGCATAATGCACGGTCAGATCTTTGCCGGGATAATTGGCCGCAGCAGGTGAATCTTCAAATCGCCTGGGCAGAGTGACGGGGAGCTTCCCCGAAGGATTCGCATCACCAAACAAAATCGATGCCAGCGCGGCCCCACCCTCTTCCCCGCCGTACCACATGTCCAGTAAGGCAGGTGTCGTATCGAGCCACTGTGTCATGGTGACAGGATCACCTGTGTTCAGCACCACTACGGTGCGTGGATTCGCTTTCTCTACCGCCTCGATCAATGCGTCCTGCCCTGCCGGCAAGTCCATTGTCTTCACGTCAAAGCCCTCGGACTCGTTTTTCCAGTAGCGGCCGACAACAACAACTGCCACATCCGCTTTTGAGGCCACATCGACAGCTTCCTGCAGTGCGGCTTCACGCGCTTCAGGCGTATCGCTTGCAGAGTCCTCACCTTCCATGCCTACACCAAGAGCGTAAGTTACGGTGATGCCGGCCTTCGCCGCACGGGTCTTGATGCCATCAAGCGGCGAAATCGCAAACTTCGGCCGCACCATGGAACTGCCGCCTCCGCCAGTGCGTGCCGTCGCCGCATTCGGTCCGATGACCGCAAGAGAGTGCACCTTGTCCTGCTCAATCGGCAGCAGAGCGTGCTCGTTCTTCAGCAGGACAATGCCTTCCGTCGCTCCCTGCAGCGCCACAGCCTGCTGCTCCGGCGTATCCACCGGGCCGCCTGCTGGGTGTGGATGATCGAAGATGCCGCTCAGAAAAATCACGCGCAGAATGCGGCGCACATTGTCATCAAGCGTCGCTTCTGAAATTTGTCCGGCCTTCATCGCAGCCAGAACCTTATCGCGTTCCAGCCAGGTTCCGCTGTTACCTGCCAGCAACGAACGCGGTGAGGCAATCATCTTCCGCGCCGGCTCACCGCCCGGCATTTCCAGATCCATTCCGGCATTTACAGTCGGCGCAGTTGAGTAAGTGCTTCCCCAGTCGGAGATGACAAATCCCTTGAAGCCAAGCTCGCGCTTGAGGATTGTGTTCAGCAGCTCCTCGTTTTCGGCGCAGTAGGTCCCATTGAGCTTGTTGTAGGCTGACATAACGGTCCACACATTTGCCTGTTGCACTGCAGCCTTGAAGGCCGGCAGATAAATCTCATGCAGTGTCCGCTCGTCCATCACCACATTGATGCGGTGCCGCTCGAACTCCTGGTTATTGGCGATGAAGTGCTTCACGGAAGGAATGACTCCTTCGCTTTGTACCCCGAAAATGTAAGCCACTCCCAATTGCGATGTCAGATATGGATCCTCTCCGTATCCCTCAAAGTTGCGCCCCCAAAGAGGCTGCCGGTTAATGTTCACGGTCGGTCCAAGGATCATGTCACGTCCCAGCGCTTTTACCTCTTCTCCAATCTCCTTGCCTTCGCGCTCCACCAGCGCCGGATCCCATGTGGCCGCCATGGCCACGCCCGAGGGGAAGGCCGTGGACTCAATCTTGACTGGATTGCTGGAGGCGTTTGTGATGGCCGAACTGCCCATCCACGACCGCACACCAAGCGGGCCGTCAGCCATATGAATTGCAGGTATACCCAGCCGTTCAATAGGCGCAGATTCCATCCATCCCGATCCAGCCAGCATCGTGGCCTTTTCTTCCAGCGTCATACGCTTAAGCAAATCGTCGGCGCGCGCATCGGCGGAGAGCTTAGGGTTCTTATAGGGAGCGTTGGATGGCACACTCTGCGAATATCCGTTACAAAATGTGGCCAGGCACAGAACGGAAAAAGCGACGGCAAGCCTTGTGCGCATGGAGTTACACCTCAAAACACAAAAATCGGTTGGATTCGTCCGCGGTCATCCTAACCCAGGGCGAGTTCTGACCACAAACATGCATGGGGTTCGACCAATACAAGATCCTGCAGTCACGCTGAGGCAACTCCGTCAGTTGCCGTCATCACCGTTAAAAGGCAGAAGGGATGCAGGCGTTGTGTCATCGACTTTCGTTACGAAGAGTATCCATCCCGTGCCGGTGGCCATAAGAATGAGCCCTCCAATGGATTGCAGACTCACGGCGGGCTGAAATAGAACAATGCTCAGGAGCGCGGTGAACAGCGGCGCAAGAACAAAGCGTAACGTCATGCGCGTTGCCGACATGTGGTCGAGCAGCCAATAGAAGCCAAGAAGTACAGGCAAGTCCACAATGACAGTCCAAAGCAACTCCGGCATTGAGCAGTGGAATACAAAGCCTTGAGATCCAAAGACCATGCTCAAACACGCGAATGCCAGCGCAGTTGTACCGGCACCGATGGCGGCCAAGACCAGGCTTGAGTCTGTATTGTGACGTTGCGTTACGTGGACCGCCCAACAATTGGTTGCGGCTACCCATGCCGCTCCGACAACGAGCAGGCAAAAAGCGCCCCCCTCCTGAATGGAGTTAGGCAATCGAAATGAAAACAGCATCAGCCCGCCTGCCACTGCAACCAGTGCCGCAAGCAAGTTCCCGTGTGGTGGCGTCGCATTGGATGATCCAACGGACGGCTCGAGGACCACGGCAAACAAAGGGGTGAGCATGAAGAGAATCACACGCACCTGGTCAGCAATCAGGCTCGCAGTCGCATGCGTCAGTAGAGCAGGAACCACAAAAATACCAACTCCGATGAGTGCTGCATGGAGTGCTTGTCGCTTGGTGGGCCAGGCACGTCGGGCCGCGGCAGGAACAGCCGCTCCAAGCGCTAGAACGCTCCAGAGCAATGCTGATCGCTGAAAATAGAGACTTTCTGGTGCACGTCGAAATATCTCCGGCCAAGCGTCAAAGCGCAGCGCGTCAAAAGCCCATAGTAGGCTGATTCCAAGCAGCACTGTCACAACCTTGAAGTTCTTCGATTTGGTACGGATCGGCATCGTTTCGATCAAAACACAATCTTGTCTCCGATACCTGAAATTCCAGCCTCATTTACAATGAAAGTTGGTCCAAGGCCAATTCTTTTTGCGTGATGCGCGCAACCACAGTAAGGAGTTTTACCTTTATGGCGATTCCCGCCACTCAAATGCGTCCCGGCATGATCATCAAGCACAATGACCAGCTCCACCTGGTCTTCAAAGTGGAGCACCGCACCCCTGGCAACCTGCGCGCCTTCATCCAGGCCAAACTGCGCAACCTCAAGTCCGGCTCTATGTTCGAGCATCGTTTCCGCTCGGCGGACTCCATTGAAAAAGTTTCCGTGGACGAAGTCACCATGGAGTATCTCTACAACGACGGCGATGACTACTACTTCATGAATCCTACAGATTTCGAGCAGACCATCCTGAAGTCGGAGATGCTGGGCGACGCCGTCGAATACCTCACACCGAACATCCAGATCCAGATCAGCTACATTGACGGCCAGCCGGTCGGTATCGATCTGCCCACCTACGTTGAACTCACCGTGGTTGAGACCGAGCCGGGCCTCAAGTCGGCAACCGCTTCAAGCGTTACCAAGCCCGCCAAGATGGAAACCGGCCTCGTGGTGCAGGTGCCGCCTTTCATTAATGAGGGTGAGAAAATCCGCGTGGATACAAGTGAAGGCACCTACATGAGCCGCGCGTAGGCGGACAGATGACGATGTACGAGCGCCGGGGCCATGTCCCCGGCGTTTTTTGATGGGGATTAACAGCAATATGAGTCGAAAGCCAAGAACTCTTCGAGTGAGCGTCGCGCTTGCATTGTTGTGTGCATTGGGCGCTATTCCCACAAGAACAGTTGCGCAAACTTTAGCGCCGATGAAGCCGCACACACTCGTCTACGCAAAAGGCAAATCCATCACGCTTAATCTGCCCGCAAGTTTCGATATCGAGATAGCGGCCAACGGATTGAAGCGCGTGCGATTCTTCGCCAAGTCACCCGATGGACGCATCTTTGCAACCGGCATGTACAACCTTTCTGATAACAAGCGTGGCTCGGTATTTATCCTCGACGGCTGGGATGAGAAGACGCACCGCTTCACCAAAATCACGCACTACCTTGACCACCTGCGCAATCCCAACAACCTTGCCTTCTGGACCGATCCGAAGACCGGACATTCGTGGCTTTATTTGCCATTGACGGACAAGATGGTGCGCTACCGTTACAAGGCCGGCGACAATGCGCCAACCTCAGCGCCGCAGACGCTTATTCACTTTCCCGATTACGGCCTCGGTTACAAATACGGTGGCTGGCATCTCACCCGCACTGTCGAAGTTGTCGAGCGCAATGGTCACACGCGGGTGTACGTTGCATCGGGCTCCTCGTGCAATTACTGCCAGGAGAGTGAAGTGCTGCGCGCGGCTATTGTTGCCATGGACCCGGATGGCAGTCACCAGACATTGATTGCCGAGGGCCTGCGCAATGCCGTTGACCTGCGTTACGTGCCGGAAGTGGACGGAGGGGCCCTGATGGCCACCAACATGGGCGACGATCATCTCGGACGCAAATTGCCGGACGACACATTTTTTGAGATTGCAACGTCCGGTGAACTACCGCGCAACTACGGCTGGCCCACCTGCTACTTTGCACAGGGCAAAGCCGTCCATGACGCCACACCACTGCCGAATTTGAAGGATGCAGGCAAACTTACCAATGGTCCCGAAGAGGTCGACGAGGAAGATTCGGTCTACGGAAAGCAGAACGGAGTGGCCGCCGCGGGAACCAATCTTGCCGCAGGCGGAGGGCATGAGGAAACAGACCCGAATGCCGCGCTCGGCAAACCTCCCACACCTTTGCGCTCATGCCAGAGCGTTCCACCGGCGTACACCACATTTGCCGCGCACAGCTCTCCGTTGGGCTTTCAGTACTTTCCCCAGGGTGATGCAGTACTCGGCGGCAGCTTCCTCGTAGCACTGCATGGTGCAAGTCATCCCAGCATTGGAACCGGCTATCGTGTAGCGCGCTTCACCCCGAGCAACCGCACGCCCCAGCCGTTCATCACGGGATTTTTAGCGCGCACTGCCGGCCTGCCCAAAGTCCACGGACGTCCATGCGGAATATTGCGTATCGCGCCAGATACTTTTCTTATCTCCGACGATTACCTTGGGCTTATCTATTATGTGTATCCACACGCAATGGATTACTGATTATTCATAGTGGAGCGCACGTGCCATATTCAGGTTCATCGCCTTGCGCGCAGGCCAGATTCCTGACAGCGCAACAACGGCAAGCAGAACCGCAACTCCGGCTGCATAGCCCGCTGGATCAAGATTGCTGACTCCGAACAGAACCATGCGCAGGAACTGCGATGCAAAAAGCGCAATTCCTGTCCCCAGTGCAAACCCCGCAGTAATGGGCCAGACGAACTGACGCAGTAGTGAAACATACATGTCAGACTTAGTAGATCCCAATGCGAG